>NZ_JBEOUR010000071.1:0-16941 GCF_040302605.1 Microbacterium sp. NPDC097977 | reverse complement strand
CGGAGCGAGGCTCCGTCTCCGTGGCCGGCAGCGGCGCGTGCACCATCGACATGAAGGGGTACGGCCTTACTTGTTGAGCAGGTCGGTCATCTCGGCCGCGGCATCCTTCGTCGCCGTGGCGACGTCCTTCTGCCCGCTGAGGATGGCCTGGATCATCGAGTTCGTCGTCTTCTTCGCCTGCACGGCGCCGAAGTTCGGGGTGACGGGCACGGATGCTCCACCCTCGACCATCTGCTGGGCGAACGGGGCGACCAGCGGGTCGGTCGAGGCGAGGGCCTCTTCCATCGCCGACTGGACTCCGGGGAAGTAGCCGGTCTCCTCGGCCCACTTCTCGGCGAACTCGCCCGTGGTCATCAGCTTGACGAACTGCCACGAGAGCTCGGCGTTCTTGGTGGTGTTGAACACCGACAGGTGCGAGCCGCCGAGCACCGACGGAGCGATCCCGCCGTCCTCGCCCGGGATCACGGCCGCGCCGATCTTGCCGTCGAGCTCGGGGTTGGCCTCGATGAGCGCCTTGGGGGTCCACGAGCCCGAGAGCATCATGGCGACGTTGCCCTGGGTGAAGGAGTCGCGCAGGTCGGTCTCCTTCCACGTGGTGGCGCCGGCCGAAGAGAAGCCGTGCTCGGTGGCGAGGCCCGTGTAGAACTCGATGCCCGCCTGCGACTCGTCGCTGTCGAGCTCGCTCGTCCACTTCTTACCGTCGAGGGTGGCGACCTCGCCGCCCGCACCCCAGACCCACGGGTAGACCTGGAACTCGGCGTCCCCGGCGACGGGGAAGGGCAGCATGTCGGGCTTGGCGGCCTTGATGGCCTCGCCCGCGGTGACGATGTCGTCCCACGTCTTCGGAGCCTCGAGGCCGAGTTCCTCGAACACGTCGGTGCGGTAAACGATCGAGCGCACGCCGGCGTACCAGGGCATGCCGTAGAGCTCGTCATCGTAGGTGCCGGCCACAGCCAGACCCTCGACGAGGTCGTCGCGCAGGCCCTTCTCGGCGTCGACGTACTCATCGAGCGGCTCGAGCGCACCCGCGTCCGCGAACTCCGCGGTCCAGGTGGTTCCGGTCTCGGCGATGTCCGGGGTGGTGCCGCCGGCGATCGAGGTCACGAAGCGGTCGTGGGCGTCGGCCCACTGGATCTCCTCGATCTTGACGGTCGCCCCGGTCTCCTCCTCGAATGCCGAGGACACCTCGTCGTAGAACGCGCTGGCGTCGGGGTTGGTGCCCTTCATGATCCAGACGGTGAGCTCCTGGCCCTCTCCGTCGACGGCTCCACCGTCGCCGGTTGCGCCACCGGCACAGGCCGCCAGGCCCAGGGTGGCCACAGCGCCGAGCGCCACGACCGGAAGAATGCGCTTGTGCATCAGGGTTCTCCTCTTTGAAACGTCCTGGCGGCATCGGGTGCCTACCACGTAGGAAAAAGTATTCACCACTAACTAATTCGCTGCAAGTTCTTCCCAGAAACGTCATGCGGCCGTAACATCGCCTCGCAGACCGGGCTCTGCCGCCCGCGGGGCCTGTCTGCGGGAGGAGTGAGGGAGCGCGTAGGCTCGGTTCATGGGCAGGACGCGAGCACGAGACACCGAGCATCCTCAGGCCCGTCTCGACCACGGCGGTCTCGCCCGGATCGTGCCCTCGGAGTTCACGACCGGGTTCGAACTGATCGTCGACGAGACGCCGCAGTCCCACGTCGACCTCGACGATCCGGCCCACCTGCACTTCGAGTACATCGTGCGCATGGGCGCCGTGATCGACCAGCTCGCCGCCGGGCCTCTCACCGCCGTGCATCTCGGCGCCGGTGCACTCACCCTCCCCCGCTACATCGAGGCGACGCGACCGGGTTCCCGGCAGCAGGTCATCGAGCTCGAAGCACCCCTCGTCGCGCTCGTGCGCGAGAACCTGCCGCTCCCCCGCGGCGCCTCGATCCGGCTGCGGATCGGCGACGCCCGCGAGGGCATCGCCCGTCTGCCCTCCGCCCTCATCGAGAGCTGCGACCTCGTGGTCTCGGACGTGTACTCCGGCGCCCAGACCCCCGCGCACCTGACCAGCATCGAGTTCTACCGCGAGCTCTCGGCGCTCCTCTCCCCCGGCGGCGTGCTGCTCGTCAACGTCGCCGACGGACCCGGCCTCGCGTTCGCGCGACGCCAGCTCGCGACCATCGCGGAGGTGCTGCCCGAGATCGCCGTGCTCGCCGACACCCAGGTGCTGAAGGGTCGCCACTTCGGCAATCTCGTCATGGCCGCCTCGGCCGCACCGCTGCCCACGGAATGGCTGCCGCGGATGCTGGCCGCCGGACCGCATCCGGCCAAGATCGCCCAGGGCGCCGAGGCGCGAGCCTTCCTGCAGGGCGCACGCGTGGTGACCGACGCCGACGCCGTGCCCTCGCCCCGGCCCGACGCGTCACTGTTCCTGCGCTGATCACAGCGGCAGAGACGATCTCCTCGCGGCCGTCTCGCCGGGCGGTCTCGCCGGTGTGGGCGTGCCGCCCCGACCAGACCGCCCGCGCGAGGCACACTGGAGTGAGGACGCTGCGGAAGGAGAGCAATGAGTTTCATCCAGGGTTATGACCCGGAGAGCCTTCGCGAGCTGGTCGACATCGGTGAGTGCTCGGCACGACTGAGCGAGATCGAGGGCCAGCGCAGCCTTCCGGCGCTGCTGGAGCGGGTGTGGCTGCTGAAGGTCCTCGATCGCCTGGACGAGGCTCTGCCGCTCGCCGACGAGGCGGTGCGCCAGTCGCGCATGGCCGGCACGCGCAAGGATGTCCTGCGCGCCCGCGTGCTGCACGCCACCATCCTCCAGTACCGCGGGGCGCACGCCGCCGCGGAACAGGAGCTCTCCACCTGCGCGGCCGAGGCCGAGGGGCAGCGGTGGCTGTCGATCGCGGCCTTCGCCTACCACCACCACGGCAAGAACGCGTATGAGGCCGGGGACTTCGAGACTGCGCGGGAGAGCTTCAAGCAGTCGCTCTTCCTCCGCCGCGAGGCCGGCGCGGAGGATCGGGAGCTCGAGACCGTGCTGCTCGCGATCGAAGCCGCCGAACGGCGTCGCACCGCACAGCTCGTCGCAGGCTGACGCCCGCTGCGCTCCCATGTCGGTGGCATGGCTTAGCCTGATCGCATGGCGGAACTTGACCGGGTGCGCGTCTGGGGCGACGCACTGATCACGCTGCATCTCGACACGAGCTGGTCGTTCGACTTCGACCACGCCAAGCGCCGAGCAGGGCAGTGCGACTACACGAAGAAGCGGATCACGGTGTCGCGTTACCTGGCCGCGCGATTCGACGACGATGAGATCCATCAGGTGCTTCTGCACGAGGTCGCGCACGCCATCGCCGGTCACGAAGCGGCTCATGGTCCCGCGTGGAAGCGCGTGGCCCGCGACCTCGGATACGTCGGTGGCACCACCCATCACGGCGAGACCGCTGTGGAACTGGCGCCGTGGGTCGGCCGTTGCCCCTCCGGACACGTCACCTATCGGCACCGCCGTCCGACGCGGGCGACGTCCTGCGCCCGATGCTCACGGTCGTATGACGCGCGCTACGTGTTCGAGTGGACGCGCCGCGAGATCACGGCCGACACCCGGCTCGCCGCTCAGATGTCCCGCTGAGCGCGCGTCGGCACGTGCCGCGTCGCCCCCCGCGCGGTCGCGGGGGCCGGCGGGCGGCGTCGGGTGGCGGCATCACGGTCCGAGCCAGCCGGGGTCAAAAACGCACGGCGCCACCCCTTTTCGGATGCGGAAGTGACCCCGCACCCCGGAGAGGATGCGGAAGTGACCCCGCACCCCGGGGCGGATGCGGATATGACCCCGCATCCCTCGCGCAGGCGGAAGTAACCTGCATCCCTCGCGCAGGTGCGATCGATCCCATCCCTGCCCAGCACCCGCACTCTCGTCACAGCCCGCGCCAACGCTCGCACTCTCGTCGCCGCCCGATCCTGCCGGGGTCAAAAACACACCGCACCACGCCATTTCGGATGCGCAATCGACCCCGCACCCCGGCGCAGATGCGGAAGTGACCCCGCACGCCAGCGCGGATGCGGAAGTGACCCCGCATACGTTAGCTCGCACCCTCGTCGCCGCCCGATCCGGCCGGGGTCAAAAACGCACCGCACCAGGCCATTTCGGATGCGCAATCGACCCCGCACCCCGGCGCGGATGCGGAAGTGACCCCGCACGCCAGCACAGATGCGCAAGTGACCCCGCACGCCGGCGCGGATGCACAATCGACCCCGCCCCCCATCCGGATGCGCAAGTGACCCCGCACCCCGGCACGGATGCGGAATCGACCCCGCACGCGTCAGCGCGCGCGGTCGTCGTCGTCCGGGTCGGACGGCGCCGCCGCATCCGCGACGCGCCCGGCACCGGACGCCGATGCGGCCTCTCCACCGGACGCGGGGTCGACGTCCATCGTGTCGTCCGTGGGTGCGACATCCGCGCGACCGGCCCGACGACGCAGGAACGCCGCCAACACGCGCCAGCCGAGCAGGAACACGGCCAGCACGAGGGTCGCGACGATGATGAAGGCGATCTGCGCGGTGTCCCCGGAGACCACGCGAAGAAGGAGACCCCCGACGACGGTCACAGCCCCTGCCACCGCGCCCCAGGCCAGGGACCACGGGCGACGCGGGCGCGCAGGCAGCAGCGCGGCGACGAGGTGGCCGAGCAGCAGCGCGACGAGGAAGGGCCAGGCCGTGAGCAGGAACCCACCGGCGTCCTCCTCATGCGAGGCGCGGCCGATCACGGCGAACACGAGCACCAGGACGGCATCGAGGATGAGTGCGGGAACGTACCTCATGCCACGACCCTACGTCGCGCCGGCCGGATCCGGTGTCGACGGTGCGGCCTGTTGCCGACGGGACCATCCGGCGAGGACGCTCCCGCCCGCCTCACTCGAACGCGGCGAAGACACCCTCGCGCAGGATCGGCACCACGTCGAGCGCGTCGACCTGCGCGGCCTCGGCGGTCGACGCCGGGACGACCCCCGCCGCCCGCATGCGATCGGTCGCGGCGACGCCCTCGGCGAGCTCCCGAGCCGAACCGCTCGCTCCGATGAGGTGTCGCAGCGCCCGCGACAGGGCGCGGAAGCCCTCGGCGGCGACCGCGGCATCCGGTGCGGTGTGATCGATGCCCAGGTCGGTCAGCGCGGAGATCACTGCGCCCGCTCCGAGCTGGTCCTCGACGGCGAAGCGGAGCACGCCGGAGGAGTCCGCCTCGCCCGCGGCGATCACCGCGACGGAGGTGCGCGCCTGCCTGCGCTCCTGCAGGGTGGCCACGGCCCTGGCGACGGCGGAGGCGTTGCGCAGACTCCCCACCAGGACGACGGGAGCATCACCGGTGCCCGCCTGTGCGGCGCGGGAGTCGTCACGGGCGCGCGCGGCGACCGCGGCTCCGTTGCGAGACCAGTTCACGGCATCGTCGAGCGCCACCGTGGTGCCGGATGCGACGGCATCCGCCACGCTCGAGGAGAACCGCAGCACATCGACCACCACGACGACATCGGCCGGAGCGAGACGTTCGAGCCCCTCGACGCCCCAGTCGAGGCGCACCTGATACGTGGACTGATCGAACGCAGACGGCATCCCTCCAGCCTAGGGCGAGGCATGCGCGGCGATGCCCCGGATGACCTCGTGGGTCACCCGGGGCATCGGATGCGGTCAGTCGGCGGCGAGCGCCTCGACCGGCGCGACCCGCGTGGCGAGCCGCGTCGGTGTCGCAGCCGCGACCAGGGTCAGCACCGCCGTGGCGACGACGATGATGGCGACGGGAATCCACGGCACGTGCGGGGCGACGAGCCCGGCGGGGGTGAAGTCCGGCAGGGTCGGCGTCGAGCCGAGCAGCGACTGCGCGGCGATCCATCCGTAGACCACTCCCAGCACGAGCCCCGTCAGCGTCGCCGCGACGGTGATGTGCGTGGCCTCGAGCAGCACCATGCGGCGCACCTGAGAGTTGGAGAGCCCGATGGAACGCAGCAGTCCCAGCTCTCGGCGACGCTGCACGACCCCGATGGTCAGCAGATTCACCAGCCCGACGGCGGCGATCACCGCGGAGACGGCGACGAGCACCATCATCACGGCGGCGAAGGCGTCGAACGGCGCGAAGAACTCCGGGGGCGTCTCCCCCTCGACCTGGGTGATCAGCATCTGCTTGACCGACTCCAGCGCGACGGCGAACATCGTGACGAGCGTGACCCCCATGACCACGCCGATCGCCATGCGCGACGACCGCTCGGGGTAACGCAGCGCGTTCTCGGCGGCGAGCCGTGCGGTGGCGCTCGACCCGAACATGCGACCGACGAGTCGCAGCACCGGCGGCATGAACAGCACGGCGCCGAGCGCGAGACCCGTGAACGACAGCAGACCGCCGACGAAGGCGATCACCACGCCGGCGGGACTCACCAGTCCTGCCACCACTCCCCCCGCCAGCAGCAGCGAGCCGGCGATCAGCAGCACCCAGGCGCCGACGTGACGACTGCGGCGCGAGACCTCCTCATGGGTGCGCTCCACCGAGCCGCCGATCGCCTGCAGCGGTGTGACCGCGAGAACCCGCCGCGATCCCACCCACGCGGCGGCCCAGGTGGTGAGCGCGACACCGATCGCCGGCAGCGCGATGGCGGGCTGACCGAGGGAGAACCCCTCCGGCACGTTCTCGATCAGCTGTCCTCCGATCCCCACACCGACTGCGGCGATCCCGAGCCCCGCCGCGAGCCCCAGGACGGCGCCGATCAGACCGACGACGAGTCCCTGTCGACCGACCTCCGAGCGCTGCGACCGGGCGGTCGCGCCGATGAGCCTCATCAGCGCGATCTGGCGGGTGCGGCCCGCGATGATGGTCGAGAACGTGTTGGCGGTCACGATCGCCGCGACGTACATCGCGACGGCGGTGAGCAGCACCGACAGCAGGCCGATCACCACGGCGAGGGTCTCGCTCCCCCCGATGAACGGATCGGCCTGCAGCACCGCGCCGATGTACGTCGTCGTCTCGACGAGCACCACTCCGAATGCCGCCGAGAGCGCCGCGACGAGCACGCTCGCCCCCATGCCCCGATCCCGCAGCCAGGCCAGACGGGGTCCTGTCGCCGCTGTCTGCGGGACGACGGCCCTCGTCGCCGATTCCATCACGGCGCTCATGCCGACACCTCCGCCGCCAGCATGTACGCGGAGATCTCCTCGGCGCTCTGGCGCGGATGGTCGGCGACGATGCGACCGTCGCCGAGGAAGAGCACCCGGTCCGCGTGGCTGGCCGCGATCGCGTCGTGCGTCACCATCGCGATGGACTGGCCGTGCTCGCGACTCGCGGTCGCCAGCAGTTGCAGGACCTCGCGCCCCGTCTTCGAGTCGAGGTTGCCGGTGGGCTCGTCGGCGAAGACCAGGTCGGGGGCGGTCGCGAGCGCCCGTGCGATGGCCACCCGCTGCTGCTGACCGCCGGACAGCTGGTGCGGGCGGTGCTGCAGCCGGGAGCCGAGCCCGAGGGTGTCGATGAGCCCGTCGATCCGGGCCTTCTCGATCGCACTCGGGCGACGGCCGTCGAGCTCGAACGGCAGCATGATGTTGCCGAGAGCCGTCAGGGTGGGGACGAGGTTGAACGCCTGGAAGATGAAGCCGACGCGACGCCGACGCAGGATGGTCAGGTCGAGGTCGGCGAGTCCGGTGATCTCGGTGTCGCCGATCCATGCGCGTCCGCTGGTCGGGGTGTCGAGCCCGGCCATGATGTGCATGAGCGTGGACTTGCCGGACCCCGATGGCCCCATGATGGCGGTGAACTGCCCGCGGCGGATGCCGACGCTGACGTCGTCCAGCGCGCGGACGGTGCCCTCACCGGAGCCGTAGGTCTTCTCGAGGTGCTGGACGCGGGCTGCGAGCCCGAGGTCGGTGGTCGTGATCTCCATATCATCGACGCTACGGAGCAGGGCCGCGACCCCGCATCGCCCGGGCGGAGCATCCGTGTACATCTGCAGGATGATCCGGATGCACCAGGGAATGCCCCGGGAACGGGACTCAGGCGAGTCCGTGCTCGAAGGCGAAGACCACCAGCTGCACGCGATCGCGCAGGCTCAGCTTGGCCAGGATCCGGCTGATATGCGTCTTCACCGTCGCCTCGCTGAGGTACTCGCGGGCCGCGATCTCGGCGTTCGAGAGGCCCCTCGCCGCGAGGGCGAAGATCTCCCGCTCCCGGTCGGTGAGCGCTGCGAACTGCGGCGGCACGGGCTTGGGCGCCTCGGAGAAGTGCTCGAACAGCTCCCGGGTGGCCGACGCGGCGATGACGCTCGACCCGGAGTGCACGGTGCGGATCGCCGCGAGGAGGAACTCGGGGTCGGCATCCTTCAGCAGGAACCCGCTGGCACCCTGACGGATCGCCCGGGCGGCCGCCTCGTCGAGGTCGAAGGTGGTGAGCATGACGATCCGGGGCGGCTCGGGCCGCGAGAGGATCTCCGCCGTCGCCGTGAGACCGTCCATGACCGGCATCCTGATGTCCATCAGCACGACGTCGGGACGGGTCCTGGACACCACCTCGAGCCCCTCACGTCCGTCTCCGGCCTCGCCGACGACATCGATGTCGGGCTGCGAGGCGAGCAGCATGCGGATGCCGGCGCGGAACAGCGCCTGATCATCGACGAGGACGACCTTGATCATGCGATTTCTCCGATCGGGAGCGAGGCACGCACCACGAACCGGGTGCCCTCGCGCTCCGCCTGAAGGCTACCGCCGACGAGCTGGGCACGTTCGCGCATGCCGATCACTCCGTGCCCTCCGCTGCTCGACGAGAGCTCGCGACCGACCGTGTTGCGCACGTCGATGTCGACGCGATCGGGAAGCCACGCGAGGTGCACGTCGACGGCGCCGTCGCCGTGCCGGATGGCGTTGGTGAGCGCCTCCTGCAGGATGCGGTACACGGCGAGCTGGATCGCCCCCGGCGGCTCGCCCGGCGGGGTGGGGTCGACGGTGATGCGCGGCTCGATGCCCGCCTGACGCACCTGGGCGAACAGCGCCTCGAGGTCGGCGAGCGTCGGCTGCGGCCCGTCGCCCTGACGATGACGCAGCTGGGTGAGCAGCAGGCGCACGTCGCTGAGCGCTGATCGCGCGGTCTGGGCGATGGTGCCCAGCGCCTCGGTGGCCATCTCGGGCTTCGCCGCGGCGGCGTACCGCGCACCGTCGGCCTGGGCGATGACCACGGCGAGCGAATGCGCCACGATGTCGTGCATGTCGCGAGCGATGCGCACGCGCTCCTGCTCCTCGGCCGCGAGGGATTCCGCCTGCAGCTGCGCGGAACGGGTGCGGCGGGCTCGCAGCACCACCCGCCACAGCAGACCGCACACCCAGGCGAACCCGAGGGCGAGGATCGAGAGCACGAGGAGCAGAGTGCCGATGGTCAGCTGATCCCAGCCGCTGGACCCGGAGCCGACACCCGTGACGGCCACCATGTACACGGCGGCGACGAGGCCGCCGAAGAGCGCCGAGCCGAACCCCCACCAGAGCACCGCACGCGAGCCCCAGGCCGCCGTCGCGTAGAGCACCAGCAGGATCCCGAGATCGAGAGGGAGCGGACCGAGGCTCGCCGACATCTGGACGATCGCACCCGCCCAGGCGGCGACGAGGGCGAGAGCGGGGGCGAGCCGGCCGATCGCGACACCGCCGCACATCAGAAGCCCGGCCACGACGACCGCGATGACCGAGGCGCCGCTGGCGGTCGCGCTGCCCGTCCCCGGCCCGTAGAAGGCGACGGAGAACGGGGTGAGGACGACGAAGAGCAGCGCCGCCCCGACGATGTCGAGCACGAGCGCCGTGCGGGAGAGCGGGCGGATCACTCCCCCACGCTACGCGGCCACGGAGGCGTCCCGCATCCGCCTGCAGATGTATCCGACGGGTCAGGCGCGCGCGATGATCTCTCCGTGCGGCACGAGATACCAGCCGTCTCCGTCGTCGGCCCAGCGCGTCCACGCCTCGCTGATCGCCCGCAGGTCGGCACCTGTCGCCATCTCGCTGTCGACGAGCTGCCGGGCGAGCGCGGACTCGAGGATGCGGTCTGCCCACATGCCGCCCCACCAGGCACGGTCCTCCGGCGTCGCATAGGTCCACGTGGAGCTGGTCGCCGTGACATCGTCGAATCCGGCGGCCCGCGCCCAGGCGAGCAGGCGGCGGCCCGCGTCGGGTTCGCCGCCGTTCGCTCGTGCCGCGCGCCGATAGAGGTCGAGCCAGCGGTCGAGCTCCGGAAGCATCGGGAACCAGAGGAAGCCCGCGTAGTCGGCGTCCCGCGCGGCGACCACTCCGCCCGCCACCGTGACCCGACGCATCTCCCGGAGCGCCTGCACCGGGTCGCCGACGTGCTGCAGCACCTGGTGCGTGTGCACGACGTCGAAGCTGTCGTCGGCGAAGCTCAGGGAGTGCACGTCCTCGACGGAGAAGTCGAGGTTCGTGAGCCCTCTGCTCGTCGCGAGGGCGCGCGACAGCGAGAGGGCGCCCTCATCGATCTCGGTCGCCGTCACATGGCCGACCACACCGGCGAAATCGACCGTGATGCTGCCCGGGCCCGCTCCGACGTCGAGAAGTCGCATGCCGGCCCCGAGATGCGGCCGCAGATACTCCGCCGAGTTCGCGATCGTGCGAGTGCTGTGCGAGCGGAGGACGGTGGCGTGATGTCCGTGCGTGTAGGTGGCCATGCCCCAGTCTCGCAGCAGCTCCCGGAGCGGACCGAATCGACCCCCGACGGAGCCGACCCGAACCCGCCCGGACGGTCAGTCCAGCTCGGCGACGGCGCGCCGGATCGCCTCTCGGTCGGGCTTTCCCGAGGCGAGCACGTCGAGCTCGTCGACCAGGATCAGCCGCGCGGGCCTGGCGTGCTTGCCGAGCTCCTCGGCGACCACGTCGCGCGCGTGCGCGAGCTGCTCGGGCTCCGTGCGCCGCAGCGCCTCCCCACGCGGGGCGACGATCACCGAGGCCTCGCCCCAGCGCTCGTCCTCGATGCCCACCACGACCGCTCCGGTGAGCCCGGGCACGCGACGCACCAGCCGCTCGACGCGGTCGAGGGAGATGTTGAGTCCGCCGGAGACGATCACGTTGTCGGCCCGTCCGTGCACCCGCACGAGGCCGTCGTCGAGAAGCCCGAGATCACCGGTGTGATACCAGCGGATGCCGTGCTCGTCCCGCGAGAAGTTCTTCGCCGTGAGCTCGCCGTCGCCGAGGTAGCCCTCGGCGAGCATCGGGCCGGCGATGCGCAGCTCGCCGTCGACCGTCCGCACCGCGACGGTGTCGAGCGGCACCCCGTCGTAGACGCATCCGCCGCTGGTCTCTGTGGAGCCGTAGGTGCGCACGAGCCGGATGCCGAGATCGGCCGCGCGCTCGCGCAGCGGTTCGGGCAGCGCCTGCCCGCCGACGAGGATCGCGCGATACGCCTGCAGCGCGGCGAGCACGGGGCGGTCGTCCGCAGCGTCGAGCAGGGTCGAGAGCTGCGCGGGCACGAGCGACGTGTAGAGCTCGGGGAGGGAGCGCGGTGCGCCGATGGTCGGCCGGAGCATCGAGAGGGTCGACTCGGCGAAGGACACGGGCGAGAACCGTCCGCTCAGCGCGACCGGCCGCGTGCCGGCGACCAGTGAACGCACGATGACCTGAAGGCCTGCGACATAGCCCGCCGGCAGGGCGAGCAGCCAGCGGCCCGCGCCGATCCGTGCCGCCGTGGCGTCTGCGCTCGCGCGCAGCGCCTCACCGCTCAGGGCGACGCGCTTGGGGATGCCGCTCGATCCCGACGTGGCGATCACGACCGCCGTCCCTTCGGAGACCCAGCTCGGGGCGTCGCCGAGCATGCCGAATCCGAGCGCGGGACCCCCGTCGAGCGCACGCGCGAGATCGCCGAGGAGTTCGGAGGGATCCTCGGCATCCGTCGATCTCAACGCGACCATGTGAGTGCGCTCCTTCGTGTCGGGGTCAGTAGTGCCAGGGGAAGGAGGTCCAGTCCGGATCCCTTTTCTCGAGGAACGAGTCCCGACCCTCGACGGCTTCGTCGGTGCCGTAGGCCAGACGCGTGGCCTCGCCTGCGAACACCTGCTGTCCCACCAGTCCGTCGTCGACGGCATTGAACGCGAACTTCAGCATCCGGATCGCGGTCGGCGACTTGGTGAGCACGGTGCGCGCCATCTTCAGTGCCTCGCGCTCGAGCTCCGCGTGCGGCACGACGCGGTTCACGGCGCCCGCCTCGTACGCGCGCTGCGCCGAGTACTCCTCGGCGAGGAAGAACACCTCGCGCGCGAACTTCTGCCCCGTCTGCCGAGCCATGTAGGCCGAGCCGTAGCCCGCGTCGAAGCTGCCCACATCGGCGTCGGTCTGCTTGAACCGGGCCTCCTCGGCGGAGGCGATCGTGAGGTCGCAGACGACGTGCAGCGAATGCCCGCCGCCGGCCGCCCAGCCGGGGACGACCGCGATGACGACCTTGGGCATGAAGCGGATCAGTCGCTGCACCTCGAGGATGTGCAGCCTGCCCGCACGTGCCGGATCGTGCACGGTCGTCTCGTCGTCGGAGTACTTGTAGCCGTCGCGACCACGGATCCGCTGGTCGCCGCCCGAGCAGAACGCCCAGCCGCCGTCCTTGGGGCTCGGGCCGTTGCCCGTCAGCAGCACCGCCCCGATGCGGGGATTCTGCCGCGCATCGTCGAGCGCGCGGTACAGCTCGTCGACGGTGTGGGGACGGAAGGCGTTGCGCACCTCGGGCCGGTTGAACGCGATCCGGGCGACCCCTCCGTCCGTGCTCACATGGGCGGTGATGTCGGTGTAGTCCTCGGCTCCGGGCGCGAGCACCCATTCGTCCGGGTCGAACAGGTCTGAGACGAATGCGCTGGTCACGGTATCCAGCCTATTCCCGCCGGGGTCGCAGACGCTTCGGCACGGCGGATGCCCCGCCGCGGTCGTCTCAGAGCAGAATGAGCACATGCTCCCACCGCTCGCAGACCTGCTCAGCTCGGCCCGGATCGTCGCACTGCCCCTGCACACCCGGTTCCGCGGCGTCGACACCCGCGAGGCGCTGCTCATCGAGGGACCGCAGGGCTGGGCGGAGTTCTCCCCCTTCCTCGAGTACGAGGACGCGGAGGCGGCGACCTGGCTCGCGGCCGCGATCGACTTCGCCTGGAACGTGCAGCCCGCGCCGCTGCGGGAGCGGATCGGCGTGAACGCGACGATCCCCGCGGTCGAAGCCGCCCGCGTCGCCGAGGTCCTGGCGCGCTTCGCCGGGTGCCGCACCGCCAAGGTCAAAGTGGCAGAACCGGGGCAGACGCTCGCCGATGACATCGCCCGCGTCCGGGCCGTGCGCGAGGCCATGGGCCCGGAGGGCCGCATCCGCGTCGACGCCAACGGGCTGTGGAACGTCGACGAGGCCGAGCACGCCGTGCACGCCCTCAACGAGTTCGACCTCGAGTACGTCGAGCAGCCCTGTGCCACGGTGCCCGAACTCGCCGAGCTGCGCACCCGCGTGAAGTACATGGGCATCCCGGTCGCGGCGGATGAGAGCATCCGCAAGTCGTCCGATCCCCTCGCCGTCGCCCGGGAGAAGGCCGCCGACCTGCTGGTGATCAAGGCGCAGCCGCTCGGCGGCGTCACGCACGCACTGCAGATCATCACGGCGGCAGGACTCCCCGTGGTCGTCTCGAGCGCGCTCGACACGGCGGTCGGGCTCTCCCAGGGTGCGGCCCTGGCGGCCGCGATCCCGGCGCTGGACTACGACTGCGGGCTGGGCACGGCATCCCTGTTCCTCGACGACGTCGCCGATCTGCGCCCGGTCGACGGGTCGATTCCGGCCGGCCGCGTGACGCCGGATGCCGACGCCCTCACCCGCCTGGCCGCATCGACGGACCGTCTCGACTGGTGGCTCGATCGACTCGCGCGCTGCTACGCCGTGCTCGAGGCTCGCTGACCGACCCCGATCCGCCTGCCTGCCCGCCGTCGCGTCACTTCGCGAGCAGCAGCTGCACCAGCCTGCCCAGCTCCTCGCTGCCCGAGTGACGGAGCCTGTCGGAGTCCTGCCCGGCCATCGCTCCGCGAACGGTCATGCCCTCCCAGATGAGCATGAGCATGCGCGCCGCGTCGTAGGCCGGGACCTTCAGTTCGAGTGAGCTCACCGACACGATGTCGGTGATGATGGTCGCGATGCTCGAGACCATCTCACGCTCCTGGGCGAGGTAGGCGGCCCCGAACTGCGCATCCCTCAGAGCACGGATGCGGATCTCGCTCATCAGCATGACGTCGAGACGGTCCTCTTCGGCCGAATCCATGATCTGCTGCACGAGCTCGACCGGATCGCACCCCTCCGAGAGCCCTCCGTCGGCCGCGATCTCGTCCACGCGTCCGCGCACGGCGTTGATGCGCTGCTCGGCGACGCTCCCGGCGAGCATGAGGAAGAGTTCGTCCTTCGAGTCGAAGTTCGAATAGAACGCGCCCCGGGTGAAGCCTGCTCGATCGCAGACCGCCTCGACAGAGGCGCCGTCGAGACCGACCTCGGCGAAGAGCTGGGCTGCGGCGTCGAGAAGTCGCACGCGTGTGTTCTCGCGACTGCGGGTGGCGGGTGTCGTCATCGAATCCTCCTGCCTCTCATTTTCACACCCCGCACACAGGGTGCGGAGCGTCGATCACTTTACGATACAGGTATGTATTGGATACAGTCGTGTATCCAAACCCGCATCTTCCGAGGAGCTCCGTGTCCACTCTCCTGTCCTCGCTCGGCCGCTGGTCGTACCGCCACCCGTGGCGCGTCCTCCTGTCCTGGCTGCTCGCGCTCGGCATCGCCGGAGCCGGAGCGCTCGTTCTCGGAGCGGGCACGGACAACTCCTTCTCGATCCCCGGCACCGAGTCGCAGGCCGGCCTCGAGCAGCTCAACCGCTCCTTTCCCGCCGTCAGCGGCACCAGCGCGCAGATCATCGTGGTCGCCGCCGACGGCGATCACGTGACCGACGCCGCATACAAAGACGACATCGAGGATGCGGTCGACCGACTCGCCGACCTCGACGACTCGGTGCTGTCGGCCACGTCGCCGTACGACGAGAACGTCAGCGGCATGATCAACGACGACGAGACCGCGGGCATCATCCGCCTGCAGTTCGACGGACAGGCGACCGACGTGTCGGACCAGACCCGCGACGACCTCCGCTCCGTGGTCGCGGACCTCTCGGACGAGCTTCCGTCGGGCTCGCAGACCTCGCTCGGCGGTGAGCTGTTCGCCACGTCCATCCCCGGCGTCACGCTCACCGAGGCCGTCGGACTGCTGATCGCCCTCCTCGTGCTGATCGTCACGTTCCGCTCCTTCGTCGTGGCCGGGCTCCCGCTGCTCACCGCCGTGCTCGGCGTCGGCATCTCCATGGCGGGGATCTTCGCGGCCACGGCCTTCGCCACCGTCTCCTCGACCACCCCGCTGCTCGCACTGATGCTGGGACTCGCGGTCGGCATCGACTACGCGCTGTTCATCATGGCCAGGCACCAGGACCAGGTCCGCGACGGCGTCGATCCCGAGGAATCGACCGCACGCGCCGTGGGCACCGCCGGCTCGGCCGTGGTCTTCGCCGGCGTCACGGTGCTGATCGCGCTGATCGGGCTCGGCTTCGCCGGCATCCCGTTCCTGACGACGATGGGCATCGCCGCGTCGGCCGCCGTCGCGGTGGCCGTCGCGATCGCCGTGACCCTCACCCCGGCACTGCTCGGGTTCATGAAGGGCCGTGTCGCCGGCCGTCCCCGCCGAGCGCCGAAGGCGAAGAAGGGCGAGTCCGCCCCCGGCCCGCGCCGCCAGGGCAGCGACCGCTGGGTCACCGGGGTCACCAAGCGCCCGATCCTCGTCTCGCTCGCGGTGATCATCGGGCTCGGCATCGTCGCCGTCCCCGCGCTGAGCCTGAATCTCGCACTGCCGAACGCCGGCGTGCTGCCGAAGGCCTCCGAAGCGCGCCAGAGCTACGACCTCGTGGCCCAGGAGTTCGGTCCGGGGTTCAACGGCCCGCTCATCCTGACCGGGACCATCGTCACCTCGACCGATCCGCTGACCCTCATGCAGGACCTCGGCGACGACGTCGCGAAGATCGACGGTGTCAAGGAGGTCGCGCTCTCGACCCCCAATGAGACCGCGGACACCGGGATCGTGCAGCTCATCCCCGAGACCGCGCCCGACGACCCCGCGACCGCCGATCTGGTGCGAGAGCTCCGCGCCCATCACGACGAGTGGCTCGAGAAATACGACATCGACCTCAAGGTCACCGGCTTCACCGCCGTCGGGATCGACATCTCCGACCAGCTCGGCAACGCTCTCCTGCCGTTCGGCATCTTCGTGATCGGCCTCTCGCTGATCCTCCTCACGATCGTGTTCCGCTCGCTCTGGGTGCCGATCACCGCCGCCGCGGGATATCTGCTCTCGATCGTCGCCGGATTCGGCGTCGTCGGCGCGGTCTTCGAGTGGGGCTGGTTCGCCGATGCCCTGCATGTGGCGAAGGTCGGCCCGATCATCAGCTTCATGCCGATCATCCTCATGGGCGTCCTGTTCGGGCTCGCGATGGACTACCAGGTCTTCCTCGTCTCGCGGATGCGGGAGGACTTCGTGCACGACCCCGCCGGCAGGAGCCCCGACCGGGCGACCCGCCGCGCCGCGGCACTGCGCGCCGTGCGCAGCGGCTTCACGGGCTCGGCGAAGGTCGTGACCGCCGCAGGGCTCATCATGTTCGCCGTGTTCGTGGCCTTCGTGCCCGAAGGAGACTCCTCTCTCAAGCCCATCGCACTCGGGCTCGCCGCGGGCATCGCGATCGACGCATTCCTCGTGCGGATGACGCTGATCCCGGCGCTGATGGCGATCCTGGGCGAGCGCGCCTGGGAGATCCCGGCCTGGCTCGAGAGGATCCTGCCGAGCGTCGACATCGAGGGCGAGGCGGTCGAGCGCGAACGCCACCTCGCGGAGTGGCCGGGAGACGACTCGGTGGTGGCCGCCGACGATCTGACGATCGA
>NZ_JBEOUR010000070.1:0-16953 GCF_040302605.1 Microbacterium sp. NPDC097977 | reverse complement strand
GCACGAGCGCGCCGCCCAGCGCCCAGGGAGCCACCGGCGACGGGCCCGTGGCCGCCAGTCCCCCGCCGGGCCCCACGGTCGCCGACTCCCCCGCCCCCTGCGCATGCACGCGCACCTCGGTGCTGCCGGGCTGCGCATCGGCGAGAGCGATCGACAGACGCAGATGCGCCGCGTCGCTGGCGGACATCTCGACGAGCGAGATCTCGGAGCCGTCTCGGGGGATCGGCCATGCCGACCGCACGACCGTCTCTCCGTCGGGGCATCCCCCCGCGGTCCAGGCGTGCGTGCACAGGGCGGCGTCGAGGACGAGGTCGGCATCGCCGGTGGCGCTGATGCCCACGCGCACGGTTCCGGGCTCGGGGGCGTCCGCGCTGACGGTGACATCCCACCGGACCGGCTGTCCGGGGCGCAGACTCGATGCGGCGTCCCAGTCGGCGACCGACACGAGCGTGAGCACCTCCCCCTGCACGATCTGGGTCGAGGGCACGGCCCACGCGGCGGTCGGCGCTCCGAGCACCACACCGGTGGCGACCGCGCTCGCGATGACGGCAGCCTTGGCTCCCGCCCTGCTGATCATGAGTCGGCCTCCGGGGCACCTCGTGCGCGGCGCGGCCAGAACGCCCACACCACGAGCGCGGTCGCCGCGATCGTGAGCCCTCCGAGCACCACCGGATCGCCGAGTGCCACGATCACGGTGGCGATTCCCGGAACGGAGAACAGCACCACGCGCACCGACTCCACGGTGTAGGGGTAGGGGTCGTCGGCCGCGTTCGCGTCACCGCGCATCGTGAGGACACGCTGCTCACCGCTCTCACCCGGGGCGACGGATGTGACCCGGTGGGTGACGGGCAGATCACCGGGGCGATCGACCGTCACGATGTCACCTACGGCGATCTCGGATGCCGGGACCTGCTGCACGACGGCCACGGAACCTGCGGGGATGGTCGGCGACATCGACCCGGTGCGGAACATGATCAGCGTGATCTGCGCGGTGAGCGCGAGGAGCACCAGCACCATGCAGATCGTCCCGGCGATCGCGGCCGCCCACAGCAGCACGTCGACGACCAGACGCCCGGCCCGGGACATCGCACCCCGACCCCGTGCCTCGCTCCCGGCCGCGTCGGGCACAGCGAAACGCCCCGCTCCCTGCTCGCGAAGGCCTCGTCTCGTCGCCGGTGCGCTCATGCCTTCCCTCCGCTTCTGCGGCGCCCGGTCAGGACGCCGTCCCGAGGATCTGCCAGGTCTGGATCGCCGTGAGCCCCTGCGCTCCGTTGTCGGCGCCGGAGGGGAGGGTCACCGCGATGCAGTAGTTGACCGTCGATCCACCGTTGGCGGCGACCGTCTGGGTTCCGGTGCCCGCGGTGGACATCGTCGAGTTGTCGGCGACCACCGCGGTGCCGGCCGGATACGTCGTGCCATTGCACGTGGTTCCCGAGATCGTGCGCACCCCATAGCGCAGGTAGGGACCGAGCCCGGTCCCCGCCGTCGATGCCACGCTCAGCTGCAGCGAGCCTGTCACCGACGGGTTGGCGGTCTTCACGCTGAACAGCGCGTAGACCGTGGTGCCCGGGACCATCGCACCGAAGGGGGCGCTGAAGGCCAGTGCGGCCGTGGAACCGATCGGAGTGCTCGTCGGATGACTGCTGAACGTCGCGCCGTCCACGGCCCCGACGATGTCGAAGCGGCCCGCGGTGAAGGTCGCACTGCTGTATTCGGAGTCGTTCCATGCCGCGAGGGTCATCGTCGCGCCGACGCCGAACACCAGCCCGCCCGCGAGGACGGCCCGGATCCGGCGGGACCGCGACAGCCTTCCCTCCCGCATGGATCTGCGGGTGCCGGCCATGATCAGTTGGCGGTCGAGGTCGCCGTGAACTTCCATGTCGCGGTCGCCGCAGCGCCCTGGGTGAGGCCGGATCCGGCCGTGACGGCGAAGCACAGCTGCACCGGCGTCCCCGCGGTGCCTGCCGCCGACCCCTTGGTCAGCGGCACCGAGGTGGCGCCGGTCTGTGCGGCGAGGGTGGCACCCGACGCGACGAGCGTTCCCGTCGCCGCCGCCCCGCAGGTCGCACCCGGCGCGATGGCCGTCACGGTGTAGGCGAGGTTCGCGGTGTTGCCGCCCGCCCCGGCGGTGACCCCCGCGGGCAGGAGCGTCGCGCTGTTCGTCGTCGTGCTGTCGAGACGCACCCAGAACGGGGCGTAGACCACATCACCCGGCGCCATCGACGATGCGACGGCCGGGAGCTGGAACACCAGCGAGGCCGCGGTGTCGCCGTTGTCCACGTTGTGACTGGCATACGCGGTCGTGGCGCTCGTCGTCGAGCCCTCGAGATTGAAGGATCCGGCGGTGAAGGTCCCCGACGCGAACTCCGAATCGTTCCACGCGGCGAGTGTCACCCCGATTCCCACGCCGAGCACCAACCCGCCGGCCAGAACGGCCCGCACTTTCCGTGTCGTGTCCTTCTGAACCATGTGTCTCCCCCTCAGGAACCGAGAACCGCGGATGCTCTGGGGATGCCCACTGTGGGCGCATCCGCGGTTCGGTACTGGACAGTTTTGTCCACGTAATGCGGGAAAGCAACCCCTGAAGTCGCCTAGCTGTACGACTTGTGCCCATTTTGAGATTAAAACGTCTACCCGTCTCAGCAACCGGTCGGATGGTTAGGCGTCGTCGCCTGCGGATCGGACCTCAGCGCGAC
This sequence comes from Microbacterium sp. NPDC097977, assembly GCF_040302605.1. Lineage (NCBI taxonomy): Bacteria > Bacillati > Actinomycetota > Actinomycetes > Micrococcales > Microbacteriaceae > Microbacterium > Microbacterium sp. NPDC097977. Next base: position 14,257 of record NZ_JBEOUR010000070.1, on the reverse strand, counting down.
AGCACGCGCCGCGCCTCCGCGGCGATGTCGGCGGCGATCGTGTCGAGCAGGGAGGAGCGCAGATTCCACTGCTGCCAGAACAGCGCGACCCGCAGCGGGAGGCCGCCGAGGGGAACGAGGCCGTCATCCTGCTGCAGCACCGGGACCATTCCCCAGCCGAGCCCCAGCCGCACGGCGAGCGCGTAGTCGTGCGATGCCGGCACATAGTGACGCGGCACCCCCTGCTGATCGACCCCCTGCGCTGCGAGCCACTCGTGCTGCAGCGCGTCGCGGCGATCGAAGTCGACGAACGGGGCCGCCGCGAGAGCCTGCGCGGTCACCCCCTCGGGGAACCAGCGCCCCACGAACGCGGGTTCCGCCATCGCGTGATATTCGAGCACCCCCAGGGGCGAGACCGAGCAGCCGGCGACCGGGGTCGCCTCGCTCGTGACAGCGGCCATCACCGCGCCCGACTCGAGCAGCCGAGCCGTGAAGTTCTGATCGTCGCGGTGCAGGTCGAAGTCGAGGTCGTGGACGGCGGAGAGCCGGGCGAGCGGCGGCAGGAACCAGGTCGCCAGCGAATCGGCGTTCACGGCGAGCGGGATGCGCGCGCGGGGCGCATCCTCGCTCTGCAGCCCGAGACCGGCGAGCGCATCGTGCTCGAGAAGTGCCATCTGACGGGCGAGCCGGACCACCGCCTCGCCCGCCTCGGTGAGGCGGGCGGGCTTGGTGCGCACCAGCAGCACTCTGCCCAGCTGCTCTTCGAGGGCCTTGAGGCGCTGACTCACCGCAGACGGGGTGATCCGGAGGACGCGGGATGCCGCATCGAGCGTGCCCTCGTCGGCGACGGCGGCCACGGTGGCGGCGAGTTCGGGATCGATCTTCACATCAGCGATGCTAATGGTTCGGTAGAAATCCTCGCTGGTGCTCATGTGCAGCGGTCCTTACCTTTGAGGCATGCTCTCCGTCCTCTCGGGTCTCGGCCTCGGCCTGTCCCTGATCATCGCCATCGGCGCCCAGAACGTCTTCGTGCTGCGACAGGGCATCCGAGGCGAGCACGTCGTGGCCGTGGTCGTCATCTGCGCGCTCTCCGACGCCCTGCTGATCGCCGCCGGGGTCGCCGGGCTCGGCTTCCTCATCTCGTCGGCGCCCTGGCTCGTCGTCGCCGCCCGATGGGCCGGTGCGCTGTTCCTGCTGGCTTACGGCCTGCTCGCCGCGCGCCGTGCATGGCGGGGCGGCGGGCAGCTGCGCGTCGACACGGTCGAGGGTGGCGCACGCCCCCGGACCGCGGATGCAGGCACCGGCGGACGCACAGGCCTCGCCTCCGTGGTCCTCACCGTGCTCGCACTCACCTGGCTCAACCCGCACGTCTATCTCGACACGGTGCTGATGCTCGGATCCATCGCGGCGACGCACGGCGAGCAGCGGTGGCTGTTCGCCGCAGGGGCGATCGCGGCGAGCGTGCTGTGGTTCACCGCCCTCGGCTTCGGTGCGCGCTACCTCGGCCGATGGCTGCGCACCGAGCGGTCATGGCGGGTGCTCGACGCGCTGATCGCCGTCGTCATGATCGCACTCGCGATCAGCCTCGTGCTTCCCGTCATCGCCGCCTGACCGACGGCCTCGCCCTCACGCGCCGTCGAGGGGACGCAGGATGCGCGCGAGGAAGCGCTGGGTGCGCTCGTGCTGCGGTGCGCCGAAGATCTCGGCCGGAGTTCCCGACTCGACCACGGCCCCGGCATCCATGAAGAGGACGCGGTCGGCGGCCTCACGCGCGAAGCTCAGCTCATGGGTCACGACCACCATGCTCCACCCCTCGTCGGCGAGCTCCTTGATCACCAGCAGCACCTCACCGACGAGCTCCGGGTCGAGGGCGCTGGTGGGCTCATCGAAGAGGAGCAGGTCGGGCCGCAGGGCGAGCGCCCGCACGATACCGACACGTTGCTGCTGCCCGCCCGAGAGCTGATGCGGGTGCGCATCCTCCTTGTCGGCGAGCCCCACCCTCGCGAGCAGTGCACGCGCTTCGGCGATCACCTCGGCCTTCGGCCGACGCTGCACCCGCCACGGACCCTCGATGACGTTCTCGAGCACCGTCAGATGCGGGAACAGGTTGTGGTGCTGGAAGACCATCGCCGACCGGTCGCGCAGCGCGAGTCGCCTGCGTGCCCGCACTCGCGGTGTGACGGCGGCTGCCGGGGCGAAGTCGATGTCGGGGCCGCCCGCGACCACGATGGTGCCGGAGTCCGGAGTCTCGAGCCCGTTCAGCGCACGCAGTACGGTCGTCTTGCCCGACCCGCTGGGGCCGATCAGCACCACGACCTCGCCGCGGTGCAGGGTCAGGTCGATGCCGCGGAGCACCTCGTTGTCGCCGAAGCTCTTGCGCAGGTCTCGAGCCGTCAGCAGCGCGTCGGCCGTCGGGCCCGGCGCCGGGGAGGACACATCGTCGGGCATCGGATCCGGCGAGTGCGGAGGGTCAGTGAGCGACATTGCGGTCGAGTCTCCTCTCCAGTGCGCTCTGCCCGAACGAGAGGATCAGGCAGAGCACCCAGTACACCAGCGCCGCGGCGAGGTACAGCACCATGAACTCCAGGGTCGCCGAGGCGATCTGCTGGGCCACCTTGAACAGCTCGGTCACCAGGATCAGAGATGCCAGCGAGGTGTCCTTGACCAGCGAGATGAACGTGTTCGACAGCGGCGGCACCGATACCCGAGCGGCCTGCGGCAGGATGACGCGGGTCAGCGTGCGCGTGCGGTTCATGCCCACCGTGTACGCGGCTTCCCACTGCCCCTTGGGGACCGAGAGGATCGCCGCGCGGACGACCTCCGCCCCATAGCCGCCGACGTTGAGCGACAGAGCGATGATCGCGCTCGGCCACGGGTCGATCTTCAGACCGATCGACCCGAGGCCGTAGAAGATCACGAACAGCTGAACGATCATCGGCGTCCCGCGGATGACCGAGATGTAGAACCTCGCGATGCCCGAGAGCACCGGGTTCACCGAGATCCTCATCAGCGCGATGCCGACCGCGATCACGAGGCCGAGCGCGAAGGAGACCAGCGCGAGCGGAACCGTGACCGTCACACCCGCGAGGGCGATGGGCCCGAGCGAGTCGAGGAACAGCTGCCAGGGGTTGTCCATGGGTTACTGGGTGACGTCTTCGCCGAAGTACTTGTCGCTGATCTCGGCCAGGGTTCCGTCGGCACGCAGCTCGTCGAGAGCGGTGTCGATCGCGTCGACGAGCGCGGTCTTGTCCTTGGTGAACACGAACGCCTGCTCGCCGGCCTCGTCGGTCTCGGCGGCGATCTTCAGACCCGAGTCGCTGGTGGTCTTCTCGTAGTCGAGGAAGGTGAGCTTGTCGTTGATGGTCGCGTCGACGCGACCCTGGCGCAGCAGCTCGACGGCCTGCGCCCAGCCTTCGACGCCCTCGACCGTGGCACCGGACTCGGTGGCCAGGTCTTTCCAGTTGCTGGTGAGCGACTGCGCGGTGGTCTTGCCCTCGAGGTCGTCGAACGAGGAGATCGAGTCATCGTCCTCCGCGACGACGATGACTCCGGGCGACACGGTGTAGGGAGTGCTGAAGAGATACTTCGCCGTGCGGTCGTCGTTGATGGTGACCTGGTTCGCGATGACGTCGAAGCGCCCCGCATCGAGGCCCGCGAAGATCGCGTCCCACTGGGTCTCCTGGAACTCGACTTCGAGTCCCAGCTTGTCGGCCACGGCCTGGATGATCTCGACGTCGAAGCCGGTGAGGTCTCCCGTGCCGCCGTCGTCGTGGAAGCTGAAGGGGCGGTACGTGCCCTCGGTCGCGACCGTGAGGGTGCCGTCGGTGATGAGGCCGAGGTCGGACCCGGCTCCCCCTGATGTCGAGGTGCTCTCGGGGGAGGCTGTGCCGCTGCATGCGGTGAGTGCGGTGGCGGCGACGACCAGTGCAGTGACGGCGATGAGGCGACGGGACATGGGTACCCTCCTGGGGTGCGATGAGGCGCGGTGCTGTGGCGCGGAACTCCCCCACAGTACGCGGCATCCGGGTCGCATCGCGCATCGGATGTCGTCGGATGTCGCGCCGGGAGAATGCGAAAAGGCCCCCGCACACGGCGGGGGCCTTCCCGATGTCACACTCAGATGGCGTTGACGTCCAGCGGGATGCCGGGGCCGAACGTGGTCGACACGGCGCCCTTCTGGATGTAGCGGCCCTTCGAGCTCGACGGCTTCAGACGCACGATCTCCTCGAGCGCTGCGCCGATGTTCTCGTCGAGCTGCTCAGCGGTGAACGAGGACTTGCCGACGACGAAGTGCACGTTGGCGTGCTTGTCGACGCGGAACTCGATCTTTCCGCCCTTGATCTCCTCGACTGCCTTGGCAGCGTTGGGGGTCACGGTGCCGGTCTTCGGGTTCGGCATCAGACCGCGCGGGCCCAGCACCTTTCCGAGACGACCGACCTGGCCCATGAGCTCAGGGGTGGAGACGGCCGCGTCGAACGCGGTCCATCCGCCGGCGACCTTCTCGATGAGCTCGGCGCCGCCGACCTCATCGGCACCTGCGGCGATCGCTGCCTCGGCCGCGGGGCCGGTGGCGAAGACGATGACGCGGGCGGTCTTACCGGTTCCGTGCGGCAGGATGACGGTGCCACGCACCATCTGGTCCGCCTTGCGGGGGTCGACCGAGAGCTTCAGCGCGACCTCGACGGTCGAGTCGAACTTCGACGAGCCGGTCTCCTTGGCCAGAGCGACGGCCTCGGAGGGGGTGTAGAAACGGTCTGCCTCGATCTTCTCGGCGGCAGCCTTGTAAGCCTTGGACTTGGTAGCCATGATTATTCTCCTCAGCCCTCGACCGTGATGCCCATGGAACGGGCGGTGCCGGCGATGATCTTCGAGGCAGCCTCGATGTCGTTCGCGTTCAGATCGGCCTGCTTGGTCTCGGCGATCTCGCGGACCTGCTCCTTGGTGATCTTCGCGACCTTGACCGTGTGCGGGGTCGCGGAGCCCTTGGGGACGCCCGCGGCCTTCTTGATGAGCTCCGCCGCCGGCGGGGTCTTCAGGATGAACGTGAAGCTGCGGTCCTCGTAGACGGTGATCTCGACGGGGATGACGTTGCCGCGCTGCGACTCGGTCGCGGCGTTGTACGCCTTGCAGAACTCCATGATGTTGACGCCATGCTGACCGAGCGCGGGGCCGATCGGCGGCGCCGGGTTGGCAGCGCCAGCCTTGATCTGAAGCTTGATCAGGCCGGTCACCTTCTTCTTCGGTGCCATTCTCTTTCCTTTCATCGAATCGGATGCCTCGGCATCCGTTTCTCCCGCGATCCGGCGGTTCCGGACAGCGGTGGGGTTCGCGCGCACGCCGAAGCGGCACACAAACCACGTAAGTCTACCCGATCCCGGGGCATGCCGACGACGCACGCCGTCCGGAGGCACGGGACGCCGGGCGGGGTCGATACCGCAGCGGAACAGCCGGTTCGGGATGCGGAAGTGACCCCGCACCGAATCACGGATGCAGAAGTGACCCCGGATGGATTCCCGGATGCGGAAGTGACCCCGCACGGATTCTGCCCGCGGGACGCCGCCTCATCGAGGTGCCGGATGCCGAGCGGGGTCGATAACGCAGCGGAACAGCCCGTTCCGGATGCGGAAGTGACCCCGCACCGACTTCCGGATGCGGAAGTGACCCCGCGCGGAATCACGGATGCAGAACTGGCCCCGCACGGATTCTGTCCGCGGGATGCCGCCTCATCGACGTGCCGGATGCCGAGCGGGGTCGATAACGCAGCGGAACCGCCCGTTCCGGATGCGGAAGTGACCCCGCACCGACTTCCGGATGCGGAACTGACCCCGCCCGGAATCACGGATGCGGAAGTGACCCCGGATGGACTCTGTCCGCGGGACGCCGCCTCATCGACGTGCCGGATGCCGAGCGGGGTCGAAAACGCAGCGGAACAGCCCGTTCGGGATGCGGAAGTGACCCCGCACGGGATCACGGATGCTTAGGTGGCCCCGCACGGAATCGCGGATGCAGAACTGACCCCAGATGCGAGAACGGCCGCCCCGAAGCGGGACGGCCGTTCTCGTGCGACGTGTGTCAGATCATCTTCGTGACCTGGTCGAACGACAGCTCGACCGGGGTCTCACGCTCGAAGAGCGACACGAGCACGGTGAGCTTTCCGCTCTCGGGCTTGATCTCGCTGATCGAACCGGGCAGACCCGCGAACGAGCCCTCCTTGATCGTGATGGTCTCGCCGACCTCGAAGTCGACCTCGGCCGGCAGCGGACGAGCGACGGCGACGCCGCCCTTCGACGCGATGTTCTTGGCCGTGGGGACGTCCTTGACCTCGACGAGGGACTTCAGCATGTTGAAGGCCTCTTCGAAGCGCAGCGGAGTCGGGTTGTGGGCGTTGCCCACGAAGCCGGTGACGCCCGGGGTGTGCCGCACGACGGACCAGGTGTCCTCCGTGAGCTCCATGCGCACGAGCACGTAGCCCGGGATGCGCACGCGGGTGACCATCTTGCGCTGGCCGTTCTTGATCTCGACGACGTCCTCCATCGGGACCTCGATCTGGTAGATCTCGTCCTCGACCTCGAGCGTCGACTTGCGCTGCTCGATGTTCGCCTTGACCTTGCGCTCGAATCCGGCGTACGAGTGGATGACGTACCACTTGCCCGGCAGCATCCGCAGGTCGAGGCGGAACGCCTCGTACGGGTCTTCCTCGGCGTCGTCGTCGGCGTCATCCTCGTCCGCGTCCGCCGCAGGACGGTCGTCCTCGCCGTTCACGTCGGGACCGTCGTAGGGGGTGACCTCGTCGGCCTCGGCGGCCTCGAGCTCGGCGGTCTCGTCCGCCACGGATTCGTTCAGGACCTCGGCGGCGGCCTCAGCCTCTGCCGCCTCGTCCAGGTTGAGAGCGTCGTTCACGATCGCGTCCGCCTCCGGGTCGTCGATTTCGATGTCGGTGTCGTCCTGCGTGTCGGGCTCGGCGTCGACGTCCTCGACGTGCAGCGCGACGTGCTCGGCCGGGGTGACCGAGTTCTCCTCAGCGGCGAGGACGTTGCCCTCCTGGGCCTCGTCCTCCTCGCTGGACTGCTCGGCAGCGGTCGCCCAGTCGGCGTCGTCGGAATATCGTTCAGCCACGTTGTTTCTTTCCAATCACTGCGGCCAGGCCGCGAGGGCGTCAGGCGCCCGGAACCCCGAACACCACGTGCGTCACCCAGGCGAACAGGGTGTCGAGTCCGTAGACGATGCCCATGACGATCAAGACGAAGACGAGCACCACTGCGGTGAACTTGACCAGTTCCTTGCGGGTCGGGGTGACGACCTTGCGCAGTTCGGCGATGACCTGACGGAAGAACAGGGCGATGCCCGCGAAGAAGCCCACGAGTCCACGCTTCTTCTCGCGGGTGGCGCCGGACGCGACGACCTCGCCGCGCGGTTCGTCCTGATCCATCCTGAATGTACCTTTCGTGTGTCAGCGTGTGCTGACGCGCAGGGCGGACAGGAATCGAACCTGCAACCTGCGGTTTTGGAGACCGCTGCTCTGCCAATTGAGCTACCGCCCTAGAGACCGGATGGTCTCGGGGTGTCATCTTCATCCTGCCATCCGGACCGGACCGGAGGACCGGGCACGGCGAAAGAATGCAGACAACAACTGCTCGTCAAGCATACGGCATCCTTCGGCCGCGGCCGAACCGGACCCCGACGTGCCGTTGTTGTTAGGCTCGGCGAGCGGACGCGACAGGAGGCGATGCGGTGAGTGCTGACGTGCAGCAGTTCCAGGTGGACCTGCGCGGGGTCGTCGACCTTCTGAGCCGGCACATCTACTCGAGCCCGCGCGTCTACCTGCGCGAGCTCCTGCAGAACGCGCGGGATGCCGTCACGGCGCGCCGAGAGGTCGACGGTGCGGGCGGTCACATCCGGATCACCCCGCTCACCGACGCCTCCGGCGAGTTCGTGCTGCGGGACGACGGGATCGGTCTCACCATCGACGAGGTCGCGGATCTGCTGGCCACCGTGGGGCGCAGCTCGAAACGCGACATCTTCGACCTCCCGCGCAGCGACTACCTCGGCCAGTTCGGCATCGGGCTGCTCAGCTGCTTCATGGTCGCCGACACCATCGTGATCCGCTCGCGCAGCGCACGCGGAGGCTCGGCGGTCGAATGGACCGGCAACGCGGACGGCACCTTCCGCGTCGTCGAGATCGACGACGATCTGCCCATCGGCACCAGCGTGCACCTCTCGGCGCGGTTCGACGCCGACGACCTGCTGCGCCCCGCCGCGGTGCGCGAGCTGGCGACGGCGTTCGCCGAGTTCCTGCCCGTGCGGGTCACGGTGGACTCACCGACCGGCGACATCGACATCACCCGCCCCGCGCCGTTCCTCGATGCCGCGGACGACATCGAGCAGGCCGTGCGGTACGGGCGCGACCTCCTCGGCGCCGCCCCCTTCGACGCGATCGAGCTGCACGAGCCGGCGACCGGCACGCGCGGCCTCGCCTACGTGCTGCCCTTCGCCCCGCCTCCGGGCGCACGCCAGGCGACGCGCATGTATCTGGGTCGGATGCTGCTCGGCGAGCGCGTCGACGACGTGCTGCCGGAATGGGCGTTCTTCGTCCGCGCGGTCGTCGACTCCACCGGCCTGTCGCCGACCGCGAGTCGCGAGTCCCTCGTCGACGACGCGGCCCTCGAGCGGGTGCGTGAGCACCTCGGCGCCGGCATCCGTCGCTGGGTCCTCGAGCTCGGGCTGCGCGAACCCCACCGGCTCGCGCAGTTCGTGGCGATCCACGAGGTGGGGCTGAAGTCGCTCGTCCGCCACGACGAGGAGCTCGCGCGGTTCATCACCCGGTGGCTGACCCTCGAGACCACGCACGGCACGATGCGCATCGGCGATCTGGTCGAGCGGTACCCGCACGTGCGCGTCGCCCCGTCGGTCGACGAGTTCCGTCAGGTCGCGGGCATCTCACCGGCATCCGAGGTCCTGGTCAACGGCGGCTACCTCTACGACTCCGACATCGTGCGCATGCTGCCCGACCTCTATCCCCAGGTCACCGTCGAGGTCGTCGACGTGACCGGGGAACTCGACCGCCTCGATCCCCCTCCCCTGGACGACCGCGACGCCGCGCTCGCCCTCGAGGAGAGGGCGAGCGCCGTGCTGAGCGCCTCGGACTGCTCGGTCACGGTGCGCTCCGTCGACCAGCCCGAGCTCGCCGCGCTCTACGTCGCCGACCCCGAGGTGCTGCGCCGCATCGATCGCGGTCGCACGCGAGGGATCACCGGATCGCTGTGGGGCGGGGTGCTCGATCGCATCGACGCGACCGCCGCGACGAGCGGGCCCGAGGATCTCCGCGCCCGCCTGTGTCTGAACTGGTCGAACCGCGTGGTGCGGGCCCTGGTGCGCGTCGCCGACGACGCGGTGTTCGCCCGCACCGTGCAGCTGCTCTACATCCAGGCCCTGCTGTCCGGACACCACCCGCTCTCCGACTCCGACCGCGCCCTCATGACGACGGCCCTCACCGACCTGGTCGCCCTCTCGGCCGGCCTCGAAGAGGACTCGCTGCCGTTCGACGACGCGTTCTGACCCGCCCACCACAGCCCGAAGGACTCACCATGGAACGCTCGCGCACGCGCTTCACGCAGCTCGTCGAGGAGATCGACCGCACCCCCTGGGGCCCGGCCGAGCAGGCCCTCGTCGCCGAAGCGGTGGCGCTCGCCGTCGAGATCGGCGACGAACGGCTCGAGTACGAGGCACGGATGCGGCAGACCGCGTCGGCCAACATGAACGGCGCGACCGACGTGATGCTGAACTCGTTCGCCTGGTGCCTGGCCCGGCACGACGCGGACCCGCAGCGCTTCCCCGCCGACCTCGAATACGGCGGCGCCGACCTGATGTGGCAGTTCAAATGGATGGCCTCGTCGCTGCGGTCGTCGCCGGCGTTCTCCGCCGAGCAGATCGCGGCCGTGCTCGACGACATGGAGGCGCACTACCGGGCGGGCGGACTCGGGCTCAGCGGCGTGCTGACCGCCCGCTTCGAGGACGCCTGGGATGCCGGCCGCATCGACGATGCCGAGGCGCTGCGCGTGCAGCTGGAGGCCACGCCCCGCGACGACCACAGCCACTGCGACGCCTGCGGACGCAGTCAGTTCGCCGGCTTCTTCGCCGAGACGGACCGTGAGGAGCAGGCCATCCGTCTCGTCGAGGAGATGCTCGAGGGCGGGTTCTCCTGCGGCGAGGAACCGGAGCACGCCCTCTCCCGCGTGCTCGTGCCGTACCTGCGAGCCGGTCGGCTGGACGAGGCGCGCAGCGCCCATCTGCGCAGCTACCGCCTCGCCAAGGACAACCCCGACAACCTGCGCATCGTGGCGAACAACATCGTGTTCTCCTCTCTCACCGGCAACGAGGCCCGCGCGCTCGCCCAGGTCGAGCGCCACATCTCCTGGCTCGCCCACGACGGTCTCAACGTCGACGCGCACGTCGCGGCACTCGGGGCCTTCGCCTTCGCGCTCGATCGGGTGACCGCGGCCGGGCACGGCGACACCCCGGTGCGCGGTGCGGACTCCCCCGCGCTGATCGAGTTCTTCGGGGCGCACGAAGGAGCCTGGCGCGCCGCCGACCTCGCCGCGGCATCGTGGGCGGCGGCGGAGCGCATCGGCGCGGAGTTCGACCGACGCGACGGAACCGACGGCCATGCGCGCAGCCTCGCCAGAACGCGTGCCCTGTCGAGCGAGCACTACGACGTGCCGATCCGCTCCGACGCCTTCTCCACCACCCCCGACGCCGCCGCTCCGGCGGATCCGGAGGCCTGGTTCGACCGCGCCATGCAGCTCGCCCAGTTCGGCGCCGAGCACGAGACGCTCCGAGCCCTCCCGCACGCGATGGGCGTCGAGGATCCGGCGAAGATCGCGCAGCTCCTGTCGATGCAGATCGGCATCCTCATCGCCCTGGACCGCGACGCCGAGGCGGCCGACCTGCTCCCGGCGCGCATCGACGCCCTGCGGGCGACCGGACTCGACGATCAGGCCGACCTCGAACAGCGGCTCGGACTCGCCACGTTCGGCGCGACCACGCCCGACGCCGCAGCCGCCCTCGAAGACGCACTCGCCCAGGCGGCGTCTCTGCCCGCATGGTCGCGCGGCGACCTCGCCATCAGCCGGGCCTCGCTTCACCTGCAGTCCGAGGAGCCCGCGGCGGCTCTCGACATGGCGGAGATCGCCGCGAGGGCTTTCGTCGAGGCCGGCGACGTGCGGCTCGCGAACACCACGACACTGGTGGCCATCGCGGCGATGCTGCACGCGGGTGACATCGAGAACGCGTCGGCCGTGCTCGACCGCTTCCTCGCACAGGACGACCTCAGCATCGGCCACCGGGCGCAGGCGCTGCAGACACGGGCCAGGGTGCGCGGCGGCAGCGACGCGTTCGTCGAGGGCGCGGCGGATGCCGACGAGGCGTGCCGCCTGCTCGCCGGGCTCGGCGCGACCACGGCGCTGGCCGCCGCGCATCTGCTCGCCGGCGCACTGTGGGAAGACGCGGGGGACGCCGAGAAGGCGGTCTCCCGTTACCGCGTGACCTCGCGGCTCGTCGCGCAGGAGGGCGGCGATCAGGCCGGCGCCGACTTCCGCCTCGCCCGCGCCATGCTCTCGGCCGGTGACGCCGCGGTCGCCGCGGAGCTGTTCGCCCAGGTGCTGGAGCGCGAGGAGCAGACCGAGGTGGCGGCCGCGTCACGCGCGATGACGGCGTCCCTGCTCGCCCGTGCGCTGGCGGCATCGGGAGAGTACGGACAGGCCGTCGGCGCCTTCGGCTACGCCGCCGACCTCTTCGGCCAGGACGACGAGCACGCAGAGCAGGCCGTGGCGCTGACCGAGCGCGCGAAGATCCTCGCCAGGTTCGACGAGCACGACGAGGCGATCGAGGCGCTCGAAGCGGCATCCGCCCTCGCGAGGCAGGCCCCCGAGGCGGTCGGCACCCTCGCCGACGTGCTGCACAACCTCGGCCAGGCGTACGGAGCCCGTCAGGACGAGCGGGCCTTCTCGCTGCTCGACGAGGTCGCCGCCCTCGCCCGGGAGCATGACGCCGGATGGCTGCTCGCCGATGTCACCGACTCCCGCGGTCGCGTGCTCGCGCAGTTCGGGCGCACGGACGAGGCCGTCGCCGCAGCGCTCACCGCGGCGGACGGGTTCGCCGCGGTCGGGGACCTCGGCTCGGCGGGCGGATCCGAACTGTTCGCCGCCCGTCTGCTCGCGGCGAACGAGCGCCCCGGCGACGCCGTGCCGATCTATCGCAGCGCGATCGAGCACGCCGCCGGCGAGCCCGCACTGCGCGAGGTCTCCGCTCTGGAGCTGGGCACCGCACTGGAGACGCTCGGACGCCACGCCGAGGCCGAAGAGGTGCGGGGCCTGCTCGACAGCTGACGCACACGCGGGCCGGTGCTCCTCCCGGCCGACGCGGGCCGGCCGAGCTCAGAGGAGCTGCCGCCAGTTCGCCCTCGCGAGGTCGAGCAGCTCGTCGCCCCGGCCGGACATGACCGTGCGGATGGCGTACAGGGCGAATCCCTTGACCTGCTCGGCCTCGATCGCCGGCGGCATGGACAGCTCCTGCCGCTCGGTCACGACGTCGAGCAGTGCGGGGCCGTCGTGGGCGAGCACCTCGCGCACGGCCTCGGGCAGGTCCTCGCTGTTCTCGACGCGACGCGCGAAGATGCCCATGGCCTCGGCGATCGCCGCGAAGCTCGGGTTGGTGAGATCAGTGCCGTAGGTCACGAACCCGGCCGCCTTCATCTCGAGCTCGACGAAGTTCAGCGACGAGTTGTTGACCACGATCGTCTTCACCGGCAGTCGGTTCTGCGTGAGGGTGAGCAGCTCGCCCAGCATCATCGCCAGTCCGCCGTCGCCGGCGAGAGCGACCACCTGACGGTCGGGATGGGACACCTGGGCGCCGATCCCGTGCAGCAATGCGTTCGCCATCGAGCCGTGCGTGAACGATCCGATCAGTCGACGGTTCTCGGTCATCGACAGGTAGCGCGCGGCCCACACGGTGGGCGAGCCGACATCGGCCGTGAAGATCGCGTCATCCGCGGCCTGCTCGTCGAGCAGCCGCGCGAGGTACTGCGGGTGGATCGGACGCCCCGCCTTGGTCGGCGTGGCGAGGTCGTCGAGCTTCGCCCTGGTCTTGCGGTAGTGCGCCGTCGCGTCGTCGAGGTGACCGCGATCGCTCTGCTCGGCGAGGCGCGGAAGCAGCGCCGAGACGGTCGCGCCGACGTCGCCGACCAGGCCGAGATCGAGCGGATGCCGCTTGCCCAGCTGCGATCCGCGGATGTCGACCTGGATCGTCGTGGCGTGCTCGGGATAGAACTGCTCGTACGGGAAGTCGCTTCCCAGCACCAGCAGCGTGTCGGCGGCCTCCATCGCGCGATAGCCGGAGGCGAAGCCGAGCAGTCCCGTCATCCCCACGTCGAAGGGGTTGTCGTACTCGATGAACTCCTTGCCACGCAGGGCGTGCACGATCGGAGAACCCAGACGGTCGGCCAGCGCGACGACCTCGTCGTGCGCACCCTCGACGCCGGCACCCGCGAGGATCGTGGTCTTCTTCGACGCGTTGAGCAGGGTCGCCGCCCGCTCGAGCTCGTCGGCACGGGGCACGACGACCGGATGCGTGCGCTCGATGACGACCGCGCGATCGTCGGCGATCTCGGAGAGGGCGACATCACCAGGGATCACCAGCACCGCGACCCCTCGCTGCTCGATCGCTGCGCGCATGGCTATCTCGAGCAGTCGCGGCATCTGCGAAGGATCGGCGACGTACTCGACGTAGACGCTGCACTCACGGAAGAGCTCCTGCGGGTGGGTCTCCTGGAAGTACCCGGTGCCGATCTCGGACGTCGGGATGTGGGCCGCGATCGCCAGCACCGGGACCCGCGAGCGGTTGGCGTCGTAGAGGCCGTTGATCAGGTGCAGGTTGCCCGGCCCGCAGGAACCTGCCACCACGGCGAGGTCGCCGGTGAGCGCCGCATCCGCCGCCGCCGCGAACGCCGCGGACTCCTCGTGGCGCACGTGCACCCATCGGATCCCGCCGTCTTTGCGGAGGGCGTCGGTGAAGCCGTTGAGGGAATCACCCGGGAGACCGTAGACACGGTCGATCCCGTTGGCGCGGAGGGTCTTGACGATGTTCGCTGCGACGGTTGCCATGATTCCAACCTACGCCCGCAGCCGTGTGCACGGCCTGGATCGGGGCGCCCTTCGTCTCGTCGCTGCGCTCCGGTTCCTGAGCGCCCTTCGTCTCGTCGCTGCGCTCCTCGCTCAGGAACCGC
>NZ_JBEOUR010000069.1:0-17253 GCF_040302605.1 Microbacterium sp. NPDC097977 | reverse complement strand
CAGGACTTGCGCTGATCCCACACCTCGCCCTGCGTGTACAGGACGGAGCGGTCGTCGAGGTGCAGCATGCCGCCGCCGACGATGGTCGGGGTGATCGCGAAGTCCGCGAAGCGCACGGCCCGCACGATGGCCTCCGGCTCGGAGATCGCGTCGTCGTCGAGCAGCAGCACGTACCGGCTCTCCTCGGAGCCCAGCGACTCGAGCATGGCCCGCGAGAATCCGCCGGAGCCACCGAGGTTCGGCTGACGCAGGACCTCCAGCTTGTCGCCGAGCGCCGCGGCGGCGTCGTCGAAACCCGGCTGATCCGAGACGAGATCGGTGCCCTGGTCCACCACGATCACGCGATCGAGGACATCGTGCACGTGCTCGTTCTGCCCCACCGCGATGATCTGGTTCAGGCAGTACGACGGGCGGTTGAAGGTGGTGATGCCCACCGTCGTCTTGCCGGGCGTCCAGTCCTCGGGAGCCGCGACCTGCCACTCGGCGGAGACGAGCGTCGCATCGGAGTTCCCGGCCGCGATGTCGAACCAGTAGGAGCCGCCGTCGATGAACGAGGTGATCGGGAGGTCGAAGGTGACCGTCTCGTCGGAGAACGACTTCGAGGCGAGCGCCGATGCGCGTCCACGGGCGCTCGACTTGTACACCGAGATCAGTCCCTTGCCCTCGACCGATGCGACGAGACGGACCGAACGGACGTTCGTCGAGTGCTGCCAGTAGCTGGCCGGGAACGCGTTGAAGTAGGTGCTCAGCGAGACGCGGCGGTGCGCGTACACACGGATGCTGCGACGCCCGACGATCTCGTACGCCTCTCCGGGCTGGGAGCCGTCTCCGGAGCCGGTGTCGACGTAGAGGGCCGAGACCTCGGCCACGCCCTCGGTGGGGAAGACCGTGTGATTGACGGCGACGAAGTCGGTGTTCGTTCTCGTGTTCTCAGTCATGGGGAGTCCCGTCAGGCCAGCTCGTTGTTCCACATCGACAGCGCAGACCCGATGGCCATGTGCATGTCGAGGTACTGGTAGGTGCCGAGACGTCCGCCGAAGTGGACGTCGTTCTCACCCTTGGTCAGTTCACGGTATGCCAGGAGGCCCGAGCGGTCCGTCGGGGTGTTGACGGGGTAGTACGGCTCGTCGTCGCGCGTCGCGAAGCGGGAGAACTCCCGCATGATCACCGTCTTGTCCTTGGGGTAACGGTCCTCCCGCTCCGGGTGGAAGTGACGGAACTCGTGGATGCGGGTGTAGGGGACGCCCGCATCGGCGTAGTTCATCACCGGCGTTCCCTGGAAGTCGCCGGTCTGGAGCACTTCCTCCTCGAAGTCGAGCGTGCGCCAGGACAGCTCCCCCTCCGCGTAGTCGAAGTAGCGGTCGACCGGACCCGTGTAGACGATCGGCACCTGCCCGACGGTGGCCTTCTTGTTGAGCGGCTGCGACTCGTCGAAGAAGTCGACCTCGAGCTTGACCTCGATGTTCTCGTGGTCGGCCATGCGCTCGATCCACGCGGTGTAGCCGTCGGTCGGCAGTCCCTCCCACGTGTCGTTGAAGTAGCGGTTGTCGTAGGTGTAGCGCACGGGGAGTCGGCTGATGATCTCGGCCGGGAGGTCGCGCGGGTCGGTCTGCCACTGCTTGGCCGTGTAGTCCCGGATGAACGCCTCGTAGAGCGGGCGTCCGATGAGTCCGATCCCGCGCTCCTCGAGGTTCTGCGCGGACTTCGGGTCGAACTCCCCCGCCAGCTCGGTGATCAGCGCGCGCGCCTCGTCCGGCGTGTGCGCGGCGTTGAAGAACTGGTTGATCGTGCCGAGGTTGATGGGCAGCGGGAACACGATGCCGTTGTGGTTCGTGTAGACGCGATGCACGTAGTTCGTGAACGTCGTGAAGCGGTTGACGTACTCCCAGACGGTCGGGTTGGAGGTGTGGAAGAGGTGTGCGCCGTAACGGTGCACCTCGATCCCGGTCTCCGGCTCGTTCTCGCTGTAGGCGTTGCCGCCGATGTGGTGACGGCGGTCGATGACCGTGACCTTCCGGCCGGCGGCGGCTGCGCGTTCAGCGATGGTGAGTCCGAAGAAGCCAGACCCGACGACGAGGAGATCCATTGATGCAACTTTCCTGATGCTGACCGACGTGACGAGGTTCGCGGGCCGTGACGGGCACGCGTTCACACATTTTAGCTGGCGCTCGGTGCGATCAAGCTGAGGGCGGCGGCAGGTGGCCCGAATCCGCGAGAATTCGTTCGAGGAACGGCGAGAGGGTGCGCGCGTAGCTGCGGGACAGGTGGTTGTCGTCGATGTACACCGCGATGTTGCCGATCGCCGCCTGGCAGACGTCCCAGGGGCACAGCCACGGCGTGAAATCCACCGTCGTGACGGCGTCCGCGAACACGGACGAGGGATTCTCCTCGGCGAGCACGAGCTCCCTCGGCACCTCGCAGCCGCGCGACTCGTCGACCGCGCACTCGTACATGTCGAAGTCGAACCGTGGGTTGTCGCGGACGCCGATCACCGGGATGTCCGCCGCGCGCAGTTCGTCGACCGCCTCCTCGATGCCGTGCAGAAGGCGCTCGGGCTCCTGGGCGTCCGCTCTCGTCACCACGAGGTACACCGCGTCAGGCGAGATGGCCTTCGCATAGTCGAGAGCGGCACGGGCCCACGGCTCGCACGACGCCTCGGTGGGGCTGCGGGATTCCTCCGCGAGGCCCGCCGTGCAGCCGCCGCGCAGCATCGTGATGATCGCCAGATCCCGGTCCTCGGAGAGGGCGATCAGCGGGGCGGAGAGCTGCTGTGCGTGCGAGTCGCCTATCACCAGGATCCGCATCGCCGCGTCCGCCGCGTCCTCGCTCTGGTTGCACGTTCCCTCGAGCACGGCGTCTCTCGGTGCGAATCTGCCGGTGCACGCGGGTCCCACCGCCGCCCACTCTGCGTTCAGCTCCGTCGGGATCGGGATCATCGGCGCATCGAGGTCGGCGATCTCGAACGCCACCTCGACCTGCGACGCCCCGGGGTAGTCGGAATCGGCGGCCGCGGCCGCGAACTCGGCGGTGCGCGTCTGCTCCATCCACCGCCACCCCGCGGTCGCCCCCGTGACGACCACGACCGATGCCGCGATCACGGCGACACCGCGGATGACCGTCGGGCGGTCGGTGCGGGAGGGCCCGCGAAGGGGCCGCTCGACCCCCCGGGACAGCAGCCGAGCGGCGATGAGCGACATCCCGATGATGACCGCCCCCTCGACGAGGCCGACACGGTCGGTCTCCGCGACGACCATCCACATCACGAGGATCGGCCAGTGCACGAGGTAGAGCGCGTAGGCGTCCGATGAGAGCGATGACAGCGGTCGCGACCCGAGCAGTGCCGCGGGTCCTCCGCGCTGCTCCCCCGAGCCCGCGACGATGACGGCGGCGGTGCACAGGACGGGCCAGAGCGCGAGGTATCCGGGGAATCCCCCGCGCACGTCCAGGACGATGCCGCAGAGCACGATGCCCGCGAGCCCGGCCCAGCCCAGCACCGCCCGCGCTGCCGCCGGCATGCGGATCAGCGGCAGCAGCAGAGCGAGGAGCGACCCGGCCGCGAACTCCCAGAGCCGCGTCCGCGTGTCGAAATAGGCGAACGCCTGCGCGTCGCGCGTCTCGATGACGGAGAACCACAGCGACCAGACGAAGATCACCAGGAACACCGCGACGAGCACCGCCCGGATGAGATCGCGACGCCGGCGCAGCAGCAGCGCCACCACACCTATCAGCACCGGCCAGAGCAGGAACACCTGCCCCTGCACCGACAGCGACCAGAAATGCTGCAGCGGGCTGGTCTCGGCGCTGTCACGGGCGTAGTAGTCGACCTCGGAGAACGCCAGCTGCCAGTTCTGCACGTAGAACAGGCTCGCGAGGCTCTCGTTCCAGATCCGCGACCACTGCGAGGGAGGCATGAACGCGTACGCGGCTCCGAGAACCGCCAGCAGCGTCACCGCCGCAGCGGGCACGAGGCGCCGGAAGCGGCGGGTCCAGAAGGCGCCGAGAGCCAGGGGCGCACCGGTGATGGCACGACGGGCCAGCGATCCGGTGAGCAGGAACGCCGACACCATGAGGAAGACGTCGACTCCCCCGGACACCCGCCCGAGCCACACGTGATAGACGACGACGAGGACGATGGCCAGCGTCCGCAGCCCGTCGATGTCCGCACGGTGCGAAGGCACCGCCGACGTCGTCTCGGGTCGCATGGAGGCACTCCTGCCGGCTCGCTCGGCCGCTGCGTGGATTCTCCGCCGCTTCGGGTGACGGAGACGGGTTCCCTCGAGACTATCGCAGAGGGGCGGCCACCCGATCGGTCAGGGCTGCGCGCCGGACGACGCCTCGAGGGCGTCGTCGACGACGTCGCGCAGAGCGTCGCTGAGCGTGGATGCGTACACGCTGCTCAGGTGGTCGGCATCATAGAAGACCGGTTCGCCGCCGACCGCCGCGAAGCAGTCGGTCTCGTCGCAGAGCAGGGAGGTGAGATCGGCCGACCAGAGACCTGCCAGCGGATCCTTCGCCGCGAGGGAGACGGGATCGGGGGGCATCGCCGCTGCGCGCGGAACGGCGCACGCGTCCGGCGACTGCGGATTCAGCAGGAGGCAGTCGAGATCGCGGACATCCCCGTTGAGCGGGGTGTCCGCGATGGCGACGACGGCGCTGCCCGACTCGGTCCAGCGACTCCACGTGCGCCGGAGCCCCTCCGCGAACTGCTCCTGCATCGGGCGTCCGCTCCCGTCATCGATCAGCTGCTGGCGTGCGGCCATCGAGGTGATGACGAGGTCCGGTCTCTCGGCGGCCACCTCGTCGGACAGGGCCGCCGACCAGTCGCGGCACCTCAGGTAGTCGGCCGGGCCCCAGGCGGAGTCGAAACCGACGAACGCCACATCCGCCGGCGGACAGCCGGGGAAGGAGCTGATGGTCAGCTGCCATCCTTCTTCGCGGGCGATGGGGAAGACGGCCGCCTGCCACTGCTCCGCGTGCGAATCCCCGACCAGCCATACCCGGGGACCCGCTCCGCCGTCCGAGAAATCGCACTCGCGCGTCGTCTGCCGTCCGTCGAACACGAGATCGTCGCCGAGGTCTCCGCACTCCGGCGCGAGGGCGAAATAGGCATCCGCCTGGGTCACGACCGGGTCGAGGACGGGCGCGGAAGGATCGCACCGCGCCTGATCGGCGAGTGCCGCCGCTCCGACGCAGGCACCTCCGGGGTCCTGCGCGGCCTCGGCCGTCGCCGTGCGGGACGCCGCCCCGCCCAGGAGCAGGAGCGCGACGAGCGACACCA
The DNA here is from genome assembly GCF_040302605.1 of Microbacterium sp. NPDC097977. Taxonomy (NCBI): domain Bacteria; kingdom Bacillati; phylum Actinomycetota; class Actinomycetes; order Micrococcales; family Microbacteriaceae; genus Microbacterium; species Microbacterium sp. NPDC097977. Next base: position 11,975 of record NZ_JBEOUR010000069.1, on the reverse strand, counting down.
CCGCCATCATCGCCCCCGCGCCCGCGAAGGCGCGTCCGGTGCCACGCCACCACCTCGCGCGCTGCGCGGGGACCTCGATCCAGCGCCGGCTCCCCCAGGCCAGGACGAGCGCGACGGCGAGGATGCCGATCCTCGACCACAGCGACAGGGGCGCGCCGATCACGAAGGGCGTCAGGACGATCAAGGGCCAGTGCCACAGGTACAGCGAGTACGAGACCTCTCCCACCCACTGCACCGGCCTGGCGTCGGTCAGCCGCGCGATTCCCCAGAGCGGGGCTCGACGACCGGTACCCGCGACGATCACGGCGACGGTCGCGAGCACGGGGAGCAGAGCGGCGACGCCCGGGTACGGGGTCTCCGGCCCGAAGACGAACGCGGCGACCGCGATGCCGGCGAAACCGGCGACGGCGAGCATCGCTGCGGCGACGGCATTGAGCCGGCCGAGGACACCCCACGGCAGGAGGGCGATCGCCGCTCCGGCAGCGAACTGCCATGCGCGCGTGAACGTCACGAAGTACGCCTGCGCCGGCGATCCCGCGGTGTAGGCGACCGCCGCGGCGAAGGAGAGGGCGGCGACCGTCGCCACGACGATCAACAGCAGACGTCGGCGACCGCTCTCTCTGCCCGCGCGCACGGCGGCCGCGGAGGCCGCGAGCACGAGCAGAGGCCAGACGAGGTAGAACTGCTCCTCGACCGACAGCGACCAGTAGTGCTGCACCGCGCTGGAGGCGGCATTGTGGGCCGAGTAGTCGACCGAGAGCGCGGCGAGGGTCCAGTTCTCCACATAGAAGACGCTGGCCAGCGCCTGCACCGCGTTGTCGGTCCACCGGGTGAAAGGCAGCAGCAGCCAGACGCCGAGAAGAGTCACGAACACGACGGTGAGCGCGGCGGGCAGCAGACGCCTGATGCGGCGTGCGTAGAACGCCGCGAGACGCACCCGACCCGTGCTCTCGGTCTCGGAGAGCAGATGGCCGGTGATGAGGAATCCGGATATGACGAAGAAGACGTCGACGCCCACGTATCCGCCGGGCACGCGATCGGGCCAGAGGTGGTTGAGCACCACCAGACCGATCGCGACAGCCCGCAGAGCCTGGATGTCCGTGCGGAATCTGCGCGTGCGCGCAGACGCCCGGGAGGTCGCGACCGCCGTGGCGGACGCGCTCACGACGCCAGGTACTCCTTCAGCTGCTCGCCCGCGTCACGCGGGACGAAGCCTGTGGCCTCGAGCTTCGAGAGATCCAGGACGCTGTTGAGCGGCCTCGGCGCCACGGGCCCGGTCGCACCGGCGAAGTACGTCTCGGTGCTGACCCCGGAGACCCGCGCACGATCCGCTCCGGTGAGCGCGAAGATGTCTCCCGCGAGCTCGGCCCACGTGCGGGGCTCCCCCGACCCGGTGACGTTGTACGTGCCGTACGGCGCGCGCGTGCGGAGGAGATGCGCGATCGCGCGGGCGATCTCCGAGGCGAATGTGAGGCGCCCGCGCTGGTCGTCCACGACGTTCGGGTCGATCCCCCGTTCGGCGAGCGATGCCATCGTCCTGACGAAGTTCTTGCCGTCGCCGATGACCCACGAGGTGCGCAGGATGTAGTGGCGCGGCGCCGTGGCCACGGCGAGATCCCCCGCCGCCTTCGACTGCCCGTACACGCCGAGCGGGCAGAGCACGTCGTCCTCGAGATAGGGGCGGGTCGAGGTGCCGTCGAACACGTAGTCGCTCGAGACATGCACCAGCGTGACGCCGTACTCGGCGGCGATCGCGGCCAGACGCGCCGGTCCCGAGGCGTTGGCCGCCCATGCGTCACGGCGCCCCTCCGCGGTCTCGGCGAGATCGACGGCCGTGTACGCGCCCGCGTTCACGATCGCGTCGTAGTCCCGCCACCGCCGCGTGGTGCGGAGCTCGGAATCGCCGAGGTCGAACTCCGCACGGGTGGTCCATTCGATGTGGTCGGCGGCGCCGAACTCGTCGCGCAGCGCGCGCCCGAGCTGCCCGCCGGAGCCCACCACGAGGATCTTCTTCGCGCTGATCGGGGTGACATCCGCCAGACGCGGATGCGCGAGGTCCTTCTCCGAGATCTCGACGTCTGCGAGATCGATCGGCCAGGCGATCGCGGCGGTCTCGTCGGCGAGGTTGAGGAAGGAGTACGACGCCTCCGGCGACCAGTGGTCGTTCACGAGATACGCGTAGGCGGTGTCGGGCTCGAGCGTCTGGTAGGAGTTGCCCACTCCGCGCGGCACGAAGATCGCCTTCGAGGGGTCGATCTCGGCGGTGAAGACCGCGCCGAACGTCGGGCCCTCGCGGAGGTCCACCCAGGCCCCGAAGATCCGCCCGGTCGCGACCGAGACCCACTTGTCCCAGGGCTCCGCGTGGATGCCGCGGGTGGTGCCGACAGCGTCGTTGAACGAGATGTTGTTCTGCACGGGGCCGAAGTCGTCGAGGCCGAGTGCGGTCATCTTCTCGCGCTGCCAGTTCTCCTTGAACCAGCCGCGCGAGTCGCCGTGCACCGGGAGGTCGAAGACGACGAGCCCGGGGATCCCGGTCTCCACGATGCCCAGCTTCTTGCCGAACGCGATCTCACCCACGGTCGGTCACTGTCCCTTCGACGCGTAGAAGGCCTCGGTCGCATCCTTCGCAGGAGCCCACCATGCCTCGTTGTCGCGATACCACTGGATGGTCGCGGCGAGTCCCGACTCGAAGTCGGCGAACTCCGGCGCCCAGCCGAGCTCCGTGCGCAGCTTGGTCGAGTCGATCGCGTAGCGGAGGTCGTGCCCTGCGCGATCGGTGACGTGGTCGTACGCGTCGCGCGGCTGACCCATCTCCTCGAGGATCAGCTCGACGACATCCTTGTTGTTGCGCTCGCCGTCCGCACCGATGAGGTACGTGTCGCCGATCCGGCCCTTCTCGAGGATCGTGAGCACCGCGGACGAGTGGTCGTTCGCGTGGATCCAGTCACGGACGTTCTCGCCCGCGCCGTAGAGCTTGGGGCGGATGCCACGGATCACATTGGTGATCTGACGCGGGATGAACTTCTCCACGTGCTGGTAGGGCCCGTAGTTGTTCGAGCAGTTCGAGATCGTCGCCTGCACCCCGAACGAGCGCACCCAGGCGCGCACGAGCAGATCGCTGCCGGCCTTGGTCGACGAGTACGGAGACGAGGGGTTGTACGGAGTCTGCTCGGTGAAGCGCTCGGGGTCGTCGAGCTCGAGATCGCCGTACACCTCGTCGGTCGAGATGTGGTGGAAGCGGGTCTCGTGCTTGCGTGCGGCCTCGAGCAGCGTGTACGTGCCGACGATGTTCGTGTCGAGGAACGGGCGGGGGCTGTGCAGCGAGTTGTCATTGTGCGACTCCGCGGCGTAGTGCACCACCGCGTCCGCCTCGCCGGTCAGGCGGTCGACGAGCTCGGCGTCCGTGATGTCGCCCTGCACGAAGCGCACTCTGTCCTCGGGCAGTCCCGCGAGCGATGCGCGGTTGCCGGCGTAGGTGAGCGCGTCGAGCACCGTGACGGTGTGCTCGGTGTTCTCCACGGCGTAGTGGACGAAGTTGGAGCCGATGAAGCCGGCCCCTCCGGTGACGAGGATGTTCGACATCAGCGACCTCTTTCCAGGGTGTCGAGCAGGTAGGTGCCGTAGCCGGACTTCACGAGCTTCTGCGCGCGTGCACGCAGTTCGTCGTCGCTGAGGAAGCCCTGTCGCCAGGCGACCTCCTCCGGCACGCCGATACGCAGACCCGTGCGGCGCTCCATCGTGCGCACGTAGTCTCCGGCGTCGGACATCTGGTCGAAGGTCCCGGTGTCGAGCCAGGCCGTGCCACGGGGCAGCACCTCGACCTGGAGCGTCCCGCGCTCGAGGTAGGCGCGGTTGACGTCGGTGATCTCGTACTCGCCGCGCGCGCTCGGCTCGAGGTTGCGGGCGATCTCGACCACGTCGTTGTCGTAGAAGTAGAGACCGGGCACGGCGTAGTTGCTCTTCGGCTGCTCGGGCTTCTCCTCGAGCGAGACCGCGCGTCCGTCCGCGTCGAACTCGACGACGCCGTAGGCGCTGGGCTCGGCCACCCAGTAGGCGAACACGGCACCGCCCTCGACGTCGGTGTAGCGCTTGAGCTGCGTTCCGAGTCCCGGGCCGTAGAGGAGGTTGTCGCCGAGGACGAGGGCTACCTTGTCGTCTCCGATGAAGTCGGCGCCGATCACGAAGGCCTGCGCGAGTCCGTCCGGGGAGGGCTGCTGCGCGAACGTGAGGTTCACCCCGAACTGCGAGCCGTCGCCGAGCAGACGCTCGAACTGCTCCGCGTCGTGCGGCGTGGTGATGATCAGGATGTCCCGGATCCCTGCCAGCATCAGCGTCGACAGCGGGTAGTAGACCATGGGCTTGTCGTACACGGGGATGAGCTGCTTGGAGATGCCGATCGTGATCGGGTGCAGCCTGGTACCGGAACCGCCAGCGAGAATTATGCCTTTCACCCCCATATCGTGCCACATCCTGCCCGAGAGGTTGGGATCCACGGCATGTTGACTTGCGTCACACGAATCACAGTGGCAACATCTGTACATTTCCGCCACAATGAGCAAGTGACCGGCTCAATCTTCCCCCACCTGCGCGCCCTCATCGCGAGCGCGGCGGCTGTCGTCGTCGCCGCTTCCCTTCTCGTGGCTGCTCCCGCCGGCGCCGCCACGGCACCGCTCTCCGGCGGAGTGGCGGCAGTGGCAGCGTCGCAGGCCCCGGCGTCGAGCACCGCCGGGGTGGTCGACTCGTCCATCCGCAAGACCGCGGACCTCTCTAAGTTCCGCCCGGGGAACATCATCGCCGACGAGGTCTTCTTCGACAGCTCGACGATGACGGTCTCGGACATCAACACCTTCCTCGACTCGAAGGTGAAGGTGTGCAGGTCGAGCTACGCCTGCTTGAAGAGCTACTCGCAGCACACGCCGAACAGGAAGGCGGACGCGTACTGCAACGGCTACACGGCCGGGTACAGCGAATACGCGTCGAGCATCATCTACAAGGTCGCGCAGTCGTGCGGCATCAATCCGCAGGTCCTTCTCACGATGCTCGAGAAGGAGCAGAGCCTGGTGACCAGCGCCTACCCGAGCGAGGCCAGGTTCCGCACGGCCATGGGTCAGGGATGCCCTGACACGGCCGGGTGCGATCCGGCCTACGCCGGATTCTTCTACCAGGTGTACGGCGCCGCACGTCAGATGAAGATCTACGCCGAGGGTCGGTACTTCACCTACTACGCCCCCGGCAAGACCTGGAACATCCTCTACAACCCTCAGGCGAGCTGCGGCCGAGGCCCCGTCTACATCGAGAACGTCGCGACCTCGGCGCTCTACTACTACACGCCGTACCAGCCGAACCGCGCCGCGCTGGCCGCAGGCTACGGCGAGGGCGACGCGTGCTCCGCGCACGGGAACCGCAACTTCTACCAGTACTTCACCGACTGGTTCGGGTCGACGCAGGTGCCCACGATCCGACTCGTGAAGGCGAGCAACGCCAACGAGATCTACCTCGTGACGGGCAAGCGCAAGTACCACATCACCACCAGCACGGATCTGCAGGCGTACATGGCCGTTCTCGGCTGGTACCACACCAGCGATCCGGGCACGGTCGCGGCCCTCACCAACGCGGGGACGGCGACCCGCTTCGTCCGCGATGCCAGGGACGGCGGGATGTACCTGCTCGAACCCGACGGGTCGAAGCACCACTTCACCGCCGCGGATCAGGTGACCAGGCTCGGCTTCAACATGGCCGTGTACACATCGCTCGGGGCGTCGCTCATCGACTCCTTCCGCACCGGAACCGCCGTCGGCGCCTACTTCAAGGCCGAGGGAGACGACAGATTCTTCCGCTGGGAGAACGGCACCAAGCGCCACATCGTCAACCCGTACGCATGGGCGCAGCAGAGCGCCGCGGATCGCGCGTACGTCGCCACCATCCCGGCGGCGAACGCCGCCGCGATCCCGACGGGAGTCGCCATCCTCCCCGCCGGCATGACCGTGCGCGAATACGGCTCCCCCGACGTCTACATCGCCGGCACCGGTGCCGAGATCATCCACCTCCCCACCTGGGGACTCGCTCGCGATGCCGGGATCCGGGATGCGGGTGTCGTGCCCAGCGGGACCCTCGCGAAGAACGCCCCCGTCGGTGCGAAGTTCTCCGCAGTGGTCGCGTGCGGCGACGTGAAGTATGTCGTGGACGGCGGAGGTCTGACACGTGTGCAGACCGCGCCGGCCGGAACGACGATCACCCCGCTGCCCGCCTCCCTGTGCTCCTCGATCCCGAAGACGGGGCGCGCGGTCGGCGAGGCCGTGCTGGTGAAGACTCCCGGCGCGGACGCCGTCTACCTCCTCCAGGGGAACCAGCTGCGGCACCTCCGCAGCCAGCAGCGGCTGCAGGAGGCCAACGGCAACCGCCCCCTCTACTTCTTCTCCTGGAGCACGGACACGAGGAGCGGTTTCGCAGTCGGAGCACCGCTGCTCGCGGACCGCACCTTCGTGACGCTGGGCTCTCCCGAGACGTATTTCGTCGACAAGGGCGTGCTGCGGCATGTGCAGTCCTCCGCCAGTCTCCTCAGGCTCGCCGCTCCCCAGTGGCCGACAGTCGTGGATCTGCCCGCTGCCTACCGGAGCAGCTACCAGTTCGGCACGCCGATCCCTTGAGCCGAGCGACCGGGGGCGGGAGCGCCGATGCCCTTAGAATGGACGCCATGGGCTCGGCTAGTGAACGACTGATCATCATCGTGCCCGCCTGGAACGAGGAGAACAACGTCGGCACCACGGTGACGGAGATCAGGTCCACCCTTCCCGGCGCCGATATCGTCGTGGTCGACGACGGATCGACCGATGCCACCGGTATGGTCGCGCGGGCCGCCGGAGCAGACGTGCTGACGCTCCCCTACAACATGGGGGTCGGCGGCGCGATGCGCACCGGCTACGCGTACGCGCAGCGTCACGGGTACGACAGGGCGATCCAGGTCGACGCTGACGGTCAGCACAATCCCGAGGACATCACCAGAATCCTGGAGGGGTTGTCCTCTGCGGACATCTCCATCGGCGCCCGCTTCGCCGACGTCGGGTCGTACCAGGCGAGGGGTCCCCGGCGATGGGCCATGGTGTTCCTCGCCGGAGCGATCTCGCGGATCGCCGGCACGAAGCTCACCGACGTCACCAGTGGATTCCGAGCGGCGAACAGGCGCGCCATCGATCAGTACGTCTCCTATTTCCCCGCGGAGTATCTGGGCGACACGATCGACAGCCTCGTCGCTGCGCTCCATGCGGACCTCACCGTCACCCAGGTCCCCGTGGCCATGCGTCCGCGGATGTCGGGAAACCCCAGCCAAGGGTTCGTGGGGTCGGCGATCTACCTCGCACGTTCCATCTTCGCGATGACCCTCGCGGTCGTCCGCCGTCCGATGCGGGGTCGCGCATGATCTCTTTCGGAGCGCTCGCGCTCGGCCTCATCATCGTCGTCAGCGTCACGGCCATGCTCCTGCGACGCCAGTTGCGCGAGAAGTACGCCGTCCTCTGGCTGGCGATCGGCCTCGCGGCGCTGCTGCTGGGGATCTTCCCCGCAGCCCTGCAATGGCTCACGATCGCTCTCGGCTTCCAGCTTCCCGCGAACCTCATCTTCACCCTCGCGATCGCCCTTCTCCTCGCCGTCTCGCTCCACCTCTCGTGGGAGCTGACGCGAAGCGAGGAACGCCTGCGCCGGTTGGCAGAGGAGGCGGCGATCGCCCGTCTCGCGCAGGACCGGCTGGAGGCCGATGTCGCCGAGCTTCGCGCGCTGGTCGTCGACCGCCCTCAGAGCCGCGACGATGAGTGAGCCGACTCTCGTATTCAGCACGTTCACTCCCCCGATCGCCCTGATCGAGACGGTGCGCCGATTCATCTCCCGGCATCCCGTGGTCGTCGTCGACGACGGCGGATCGGATCCTCACGAGGTGTTCCCCGCGCTGCTCGACCTCGGAGCGACGGTGATCCGCCGTCCGACGAACGACGGGATCGCTGCCGCTCTCAATGCGGCGATGACCGTCGCCTACGACGCCGGCGCGGAGACCGTCGTGACATTCGATCAGGATTCCACGCCGACGTCCGACACCATCGACATCCTTCGCGACACGTGGGAGCGGGTCTCGACCGCTCAGCCTCGGGTCTCGGCGGTCGTTCCCGCGGAGTTCGCCCAGGTCAGGCAAGCACGCTCGGACGAGGCGCTCGCACCTGCTCATCGGGTCATCCAGTCGGGGATGCTCATCCCGCGCGCAGCATTCGAGTCGCTGGGTCCCTTCGACGAATCGCTGTTCATCGATCTCGTCGACACGGATTTCGAACTGCGTTCACTCTCTCGCGGACTCCGGATCATCGCCGCGCCCACGCGCATCGACCACGAGTTGGGAAGCCCGGTGGCTCTCGCACCGTTCCCGCTTCTCCCGCTGACCATCACGACGATGGTCAGCACGCCGTTCCGTTATTACTACCGGATGCGCAACCGACTGATCCTCACGCGCCGGTATCTCCGGTCGGCACCGGGTCGGATGCTCGCGGACCTGGCCGTCGATCTCGCGTATTTCGCGGTGGTCGCCGCCTCCGCTCGGCCTCGTCGGCGGATGCTGGCGGTGCTCTGGCGTGGGGTCGCAGACGGTTTCCGCGGCCGTGGAGGTCGGGCTCCGGCGACGGTCCAGGCCGCCGCGCAGCAGATCAGCTGGTCCACGCGGACGACGCGCCGCCGCTAGAACTGCAGGGCTGCCCCTCAGGCCCTCGTGCGCGAGCGCCCGCCGATCAGGGCCCCCGCGACCCAGCTCGCGAGATACTCCGCGACGAATCGAGGGGCCACGTGTCCGTTCCTCCGTGCTCGCCGCAGCAGTCGCACCGTCGGCCAGAATCGACGCTCGCTGCCGAAGCCTCTGATCTGCGTGGACGGATCGCCCGTGCGCGCCGCGACCGTCTCGGCGACCAGCTGTCGCCATCCGACATACACCCGGAAGAGCATCCTGAGCATCGCCACGGGGTCGGATGACCCCTCGTAACGTTCGGTGAAGGCACGCGCACTGCGCCACGCGGTGGCGATCGCCGCGAGAGGAGAGCCCGATCCCAGCCGGCTCGGATCCCCGAAGACGTTGTTGTCGTGCTGGACGTAGTCCTGGACCACCGCATCGACGATCCGCGTACCCCCTGTGACGCTGGCGAGAGCTGCGATCCAATGGTCGTGTGCTGCAGCCCTGGTCGACATGCGGGGGAAAGGAAGCGACGGTGCGACCAGGTCGCCGCGAAGGATGCAGAGCGACCCGGTGAACTGGTTGTTGAGCAGAGTCATGGCCGGCCCCAGATCCCGTCGATCGGTCCGACCTGTGACGTCCTCTCCGGGATAGGTCACCAATCGCGCCTGCCCCGAGACCAGAGCCGCTCCCGCGAGATGAGGAAGCAGGAGCTCGAGCTTCTCGGGGTACCAGAAGTCGTCCTGATCGCACAGGGCCACCCACGAGACGCCCGGGTCGACCGCGCGCAGTCCGCGCTCGAAGTTGAGGTAGAAGCCGAGCCGCTCGCCGTCCGCGAGGACGCGGAATCGATCGTCGCCGCCTGCGGTGTCCTTGAGCACCCGCCGCACGGTCGCATCGTCTCCGTCGACCGTGATGACGCACTCCCAGTTCGTGACGGTCTGGGATCTGAGCGACCCGATCTGCCGAGCGAAGAGCTCAGGGTCGGGATCGTATGCCGCGAGCACAATCGCTCCACGACCGGGCGTGTACACCATCGTTCCTCACAGGAGCTCGTCGGATCGCTTCAAGTCTAGGCGACCCGTGCCGGTGGGCCGTGCGTGCACGGCTCCCCCGAGGACCGGCTCTCAGCGTGCGGTCCACGCGAGGCCATAGGATGATTGCATGCCCCGGGCCCTCCCTCAGCCGTGCTCGATCGAGGCGACCGCCCAGTCAGCGCTCCCGCCAATCGGCTCTCTGCGATGACGCGCGAACGCACCGCACGCCCGTCGCCCGCGGGCACCCTCGCGCGTCGACTGCTCGGCTTCTCGACCCTGCCGTTCCTCGCATCGGTGCTGCCGCTCATCGCGCTGCCCTTCATGTCCCGCGCATCCACCACCGACGACTGGACCGCTCTCAACATCGGCCTCGGCGTCGGGACGTTCGCCGGCGCCATCGGCCTGGTCGGATGGAACATCCTCGGAACGCCTCTCGTCGCGATGGCGGAGTCGGACGACGAACGCAGAGAGCTGTACGGACGCTCGTTCTACATCCGCGCTGCGGTGGTGGTGGTCGCTTCGCTGCTCAGCGCCGTGATCGCATCGCTCATCTCGCCCTCGTCGTCGTGGTCGGTGGCGGCCGCCTTCGCCGTCGCCGGTGCCCTCAACGGCATCGGACTCAGCTGGTACGCGGTCGGGGTCTCGTCACCGAGCATCGCGCTCTGGTACGAAGTGGTTCCCCGAGGCATCGCGACCGCTGTGGCGATCGCCGTCGTGCTGATCACTCAGGACGTCCTCTGGTACGGCATCCTGCTCAGCCTGTCGATCGTGCTCGGGACTCTCGCGTTCCACCGCCGCGTGCTGAGGCGCCTCTGGCCTCCGTGGCCCGGCCTCGCACGGCTCGGCTCCGACGTCGGCGACATGAAAGCGGCATGGGGCGTCGAGTCGATCGGGAGCCTGTACCAGAACGCCCCCGTGCCGGTCGCGGGTCTCATCGCCTCTCCCGTCGACGTCGCCGCCTACGCGTCGAGCGATCGCATCTACCGCTACGGCACCCTCGGCGTCTCCGCGGCGGGCAACGCACTGCAGGGGTGGGTGCTCGAGACGACGGACGCCGGCAGCCGAAGGGCCCGAAACCTCGCCTCCTTCGCGGTGATGGGTGTCATCGCCGCCATCGGGTGGGTGGTCCTCGCCGTCTTCGGGCCTCTGCTCAGCGGCGTGCTCTTCGGTGCCGACAAGCAGGGCGATCCCACTGCCTTCCAGTTCCTCGGCATCGCCTTCATCTCCGTGACGATGTCGACGCCGCTGATCCGCAACATCCTCATCCCGGCACGGCGTGACGGTTTCGTGCTCGCGGTCAGCATGGTCGCCGCCGTCGTCGGCGTCGCCATGATGGTCGTTCTCGGCTCGACCCTGGGGACCACCGGCGTCGCGATCGGATTCGCCGTGAGCGAGACGGCGACGCTCCTCGGATGCATCGCTCTCGCGAGCAGGGTCGGCCTCTCTCCTCCGCGGGCCTCGACTGCGACGACCGGCACCCCCTCCGACCCCGAAGGAGACATCCGATCATGAGCGCGTCCCGCGTCAGCGTCTGCATGGCGACGTACAACGGATCGCGATACGTCGTCGCACAGCTCTCATCGATCCTCGCTCAGCTGGGTCCCGACGATGAGATCGTCGTCGTCGACGACGCGAGCGCGGACGCGACCGTCGACGAGATCGAAGCCATCGGGGATCCGCGGATCGTGGTGCACCGCAACCAGGCCAATCGCGGGTACGTGAGATCGTTCGAGCGAGCGATCGGACTCGCGACCGGCGACGTCGTCCTGCTCTCGGACCAGGACGACCTGTGGACGGACGGGCGCCTCGAGGCCCTCGTCGCGGCGACGGATGCTCACGCGGTCGTGGCCTCCAACCTCCTGCTGCTCGACTCGGGGCAACCCCTGCGTTCGCCGCTCACCGGACGCCCCTGGCTGCTCTCCCACTCCGACGACGGCAGGCGCGTGCGCAACGAGCTGCGGATCCTCGCCGGAGACGCCCCGTACTTCGGGTGCGCGATGGCTCTGCGCCGCGATGCGCTCGCCCTCGTGCTGCCCTTCCCCGCGTACCTCCGCGAATCACACGACCTGTGGATCGCGACGGCGGCGAACACGGCCGGTCTTCTCGGGCATGTCGAGAAGGTGAGCGTGCTGCGGCGGGTTCACGATGCCAACGCGTCGTCGTCACGGCCTCGAGGTGTCGGTGCGGCGCTGCGCTCGCGCCTCCTGCTCATCCGGCTGTGGCGGGAGGCGCGTCGGCGG
>NZ_JBEOUR010000068.1:0-17325 GCF_040302605.1 Microbacterium sp. NPDC097977 | reverse complement strand
GCCCCCGGCCCCCCCCCCGCCCGCGGCCCCCCCCCCCCCCCCCGCGCCCCCGCCCCGGGCACCCCCCCCGGCCCCCCGCCGCGCCCCGGCCCGCGCGCGGGGGCGGCACCCCCCCCCCCCCCACGGGTCGGGGGAGAGGTGCGTCGCTCAGGCGTGCAGGTCGACGCCCTTGGGCTCCTTCACCAGCGACACCGCGACGAGCGAGATCACCGCCGCGACCGCGATGTAGACGCCGATCGTCCAGGCCGCCTGGAACTGGTTCATCAGCGACTCCGCGATCATCGGCGCGAACGCGCCGCCGAGGATGGCTCCGAGCGCGTATCCGATCGAGACTCCCGAGTACCGCACGTTGGCGGGGAACATCTCGGCGTAGAGCGCTGCCTGCGGACCGTAGGAGAGACCGAGCGCGAACGTCATGACGAACAGCGCGACGAAGTACCAGAGGATGTTCGCCGTGTCGATCAGGAACCACATCGGCACCGCCCAGAGGGCGAGCGCGATGTACCCGATCTGGAAGGTGCGAACGCGCCCGAGCCGGTCGGAGAGATGACCGCCCCAGAGCGTGAAGATGAGCCATCCGAAGGACGCGAGCGTCGTGGCCAGCAGTACGGGAGGGCGCTCCATTCCGAGAGCGGTGACCGCGTAGGTCGCGAAGAAGGCGATCAGCAGGTATCCCGCGGCGTTGTTGCCGATGAAGATGAGTGCGGTGAGTACGACCTGCTTGGTGTTCTTGCGGAACAGGCGGCCGAGCGGCGCGGAGGCTTCCTGACGGCGGCGACGGAGATCCTCGAAGACGGGGCTCTCGTCGACGGCACGCCGGATCACGTAGCCGACGGCGATCAGCACGATCGACATCAGGAACGGGATGCGCCAGCCCCATTCGAGGAACGCCTCGGGCGACATCGAGCTGGTCAGCACCCAGAGCGTCGCCGTCGCGAGGATCATGCCGATCGGCACGCCGATCTGCGGGAAGGCGCCGAAGAGCCCTCGGCGGTTCTTCGGCGCGTGCTCGACGGCCATCAGGGCGGCTCCACCCCACTCGCCTCCGGCCGAGAATCCCTGCAGGATGCGCAGCACGATGAGGAGGATGGGGGCGGCGACGCCGATCGCGGCATAGGTCGGGAGCAGGCCGATGAGGGACGTGGACAGTCCCATCATCACCAGGGTGAACACCAGCATCTTCTTGCGCCCCAGCTTGTCGCCGAGGTGGCCCGCGACGATGGCGCCGAGCGGTCGGAAGAGGAAGGAGATGCCGATGGTGGCGAAGGACAGCACCTGCGCGAACCCCTTGTTCTCCTCGGCGATCGGCGCGAGGAACAACGGGGCGAGGACGAGGCCGGCGGCCTGCGCGTAGATGAAGAAGTCGTACCACTCGATCGAGGTGCCGACGAGGGTGCTGGCGAGGACCCGCCGTTCCTCGCCGGGCATCCGGGTGGTCGAACTGCGTGCGGAGACTGCTGACGTCATGCGAACTCCATCGTTCTGCAATAGGGGGAGGGCGACGCGCCGTCGCCACGATCAACTTACCGAATGATCGGTCAGTAAAGCGACCGTAGCGCATGAGAGCGCGCGACCTCGAAATATGCGGCGCTCGGCATGCGATTCCTCTCATTCTGATATCGACATGGATGCGACTCTCGTCGGCGGGTCGGTGCGTCCGTATGCTCGCCGCAGGGGGACGTCGGATCTCGACGTGACGAGCGAGCGGGAGGGTATGTCATGCGTGTGGTGAATCGTCGACGAGTGCAGGTCGTTCTCGGGGTCGTCGGAGTCGGAGCGCTTCTCGCGTTGACCGCCTGCGCACCGGCGGAGGAGTCCTCGCCGCCGTCGTCGCCGACGCCCGAGGCCACGTCTCCGGAGCCGTACTCGGGGCCGGTGTCCTTCGTCGGCGACGAGCTCACGTGGCTTCTGCCCTCCTCTGACGACATCGTCGCCCTGATCCCGTCCGCGGCCGACGTCAGCGCTCCGTCCGACGTGCTGGAGCAGATCTCGGACGGCGGTGGGCCGGAGTTCGTCCCCGCGATCTGCGGCGTGCTGTACATGGAGCAGACGCTCGGTGCTCTGGCGACCCGGACGATGTCCTGGTCGATGCCGAGCGACACCGAGTTCTCCTCCAACAGAGTGGTCGCCCTGCAGTTCGCCGACGCGGCGCACGCGGCCGCGCGTATGGATCAGCTCGAGCGTGCAGCAGCCGAGTGCGGAGAGTTCGACTATGACGGCCGCAACACCTTCGAGTCGGTCGTCGCGGAGGAGCAGGAAGGTGTCCGTGCGCTGGCGGGGGCGCTCAACGCGGATCCTTCCTCCGGCGGCTGGAGGGTGTTCCACGGGTTCGCAGCACTCGGCAACACGCTCGTGCACCTGCAGACATCCCTGCCCGAGTCCGCACCGATCGACCCGGCTGCCGCGGCGGAGCTGCTGCAGGCGGCCGCGATCGATGCCGAGTCCGAGCTCGTCGAGACGCTGACGGCGACACCTCCGGCGACGTCGACCGAGCCGGTGGGCGATGCCGCCGGACCCTGGGGCGAGTGGTCGATCACCGGATCGGGCGTCGGCCCGATCCGCCTCGGCGACACGTCTGACGCGGCTGCCGCGGCGGTGCCCGGAGCGACGGTGACGCCGCCCGCATACGACGGCGGACCGTCGATCTTCACGAGCCCCGACGGCGTCTCGTCGCTGTCGGTGACGGTCGCGGAGAGCGGGACGATCTCCGAGATCACCGCCGGCGCGGTGTCGGACGAAGAGGATGCGGGGGTCGATGGCGCGGCGTCGCCGCACGCCCTCGAGGTGCGGATCGGTGATCCGCTCTCCTCGGCCGTCTCCGCGTTCCCGTCCGGAACCCGGGTGCACGTCGTCTCGTCGGGCCAGTGGGCCTACTTCGTCGCAGACAGGGAGGGACGCCTCCTCATCTTCCACACCACGCGGGACGACGCCGACGCCCCGGACGCCCGGATCATCGGCATCACGACGGCCGATGCGACGCAGCGCGGTGACCTCACCGTGGAGTAGAGCGGATCACACCCTGCCGAACGCGCGCAGCGGATGCTCGATGAGCTCGGTGACGCGGCGCAGGAAACCGGCGGCATATCCGCCGTCGCACACCCGGTGGTCGAACACCAGAGACAGCTGGGCGATGCGTCGAGGGACGATCTGCCCCTCGACCACCCAGGCTCTCTCGATGATGCGGCCGATCCCGAGGATGGCGACGTCGGGATGGTTGATGATCGCAGCGGATCCGTCGACGCCGAGTCCGCCGTAGTTGTTCAGCGTGAACGTCGAGCCGCGCAGCCGCTCGGGAGGCATGGATCCCGCTCGTGCCGTCGCGGACAGTTCCCGCAGGGCGCGGTCGAGCTGCTCGATGCTGAGCTCGTGCGCGCGAGGGATGACCGGGACCATGAGCCCGCGCGCGGTGTCGGCGGCCACGCCGAGATTGACTCCGTCGAAGGAGATCATCTCCGAGCCGTCGTCGCTCAGACGCGACGCGAGCACCGGGTGATCCTCGAGTGCGAGCAGTACGAAGCGTGCGATCAGCGCGGTGACCGAGGGGGCCGTGCCTCCCTCGGGTGCCATCTGCGAGCGGAGCGTCCACAGGTCGGTCGCATCGACGTCGACCCAGACGGTGGCCTCGGGGATCTCGGAGCGGCTGCGAGCGAGTTTCGCGCTGACGGCCTTGCGCAACGCGGACATGCGCTCGCGTGAGGCGACGGACAGGCCGTCGATGACATCCGTGCGGCGATCGAACCCGGGACCGTCGTCCACGGGGGAGTCGTGAGGCGACGCGGCCGCGCCGTCGACCGCCACGTTCACCGCCGCCGCGAGGACGTCGGCGCGGGTGACGGCGCCGTCGTGTCCGGTCGGAGCGATGGCGTGCACGTCGAGACCGAGGTCACGGGCGAGGCGTCGGACGAGAGGGGAGCGGACCGCCACGGGGCGCCGCGCCCGGGCATCCGACCCGCTCCGCACGCTCTCGGACGCCGCTGATGTCTCGGACGCCGTGGATGTCTCGGTCGCCGTGGATGTCTCGGTCGCCGTGGATGTGGCCGGCGCCGGAGCGGGCGTTCCCGCGGATGTCGGGGTCTGCCGCGCCGCAGCCTGCACGCGGGGTCGCCTCCGGCCCGACACGCCCCGCTCCGAGGTGCCGTAGCCGATCAGCACGTTGCCCGAGCCTGCGCGCTCCTCTTCGCGGTACGCATCGTGCTCGACCGCAGCAGACGCACCGCCGCTCGAGTCCGCCGCGCCGTCGGCGACCTCGAGCACCGGCGCGCCCACGTCGATCGTCTCGCCGGGCTCTCCGTGCAGCGCCGTCACGACACCCGCGAAGGGCGAGGGGAGCTCGACGACGCTCTTGGCCGTCTCGACCTCGGCGATCGCCTGATCCGTGGCGACGGTGTCGCCGACCGCGACGAGCCACTGCACGAGTCCCGCCTCGGTCAGTCCCTCACCGAGGTCGGGCAGACGGAAGACGCGGGTGGTCAGCGCGGTCATGCCTCGTCCTCCCAGTGCAGAGAGTCGATCGCGTCGAGGATGCGGTCGACGTCGGGCAGGTACCAGTGCTCGAGCTTCGGCGGGGCGAAGGGCGTGTCGAATCCGGTGACCCGGCGCACGGGCGCTTCGAGGTACTCGAAGCAGCGTTCGAAGACGCGCGCCTGGATCTCCGACGCCACGCTCGCGTAGCCGGGTGCCTCGGCGATCACGACCGCGCGTCCCGTCGCCCGCACGGCGGCGGTCACGGTGTCATCGTCGAACGGCGACAGCGAGCGGATGTCGACGACCTGCACGCTGCGGCCCTCGGAGGCCGCGACCTCGGCCGCCTCGAGCGCCAGCGGCACGGCGGCGCCGTAGGCGAGGAGGGTGACGTCGGTGCCGTCGCGTGCGATGCGCGCGGTGCCGATCTCGGCCGTGACGGAGGTGTCGACGTCGCCCTTGGTCCAATACAGCTTCTTCGGCTCGAGGAAGATCACCGGATCGGGCGAGGCGATCGCCGCGCGCAGCATCGAGTAGGCGTCCTGCGGCGTGGACGGGCTGACGACGGTGAGGCCCGGGGTGTGCGCGTAATACGCCTCGGAGGAATCGCAGTGATGCTCGACTCCGCCGATGCCGCCGCCGAAGGGGATGCGGATCACCAGCGGCATCCGTACGCCTCCGCGCGTGCGGTTGCCGAGCTTCGCCACGTGGCTGACGATCTGCTCGAACGCGGGTAGCGCGAAGGCGTCGAACTGCAGTTCCACGACCGGTCGCATGCCGTTAATGGCCATGCCGACCGCGGTGCCCACGATGCCGGATTCGGCGAGGGGGGTGTCGAAGCACCGGTCCTCGCCGAAGCGCGCGGTGAGGCCGTCGGTGATGCGGAAGACCCCGCCGAGGGCGCCGACGTCCTCGCCGAAGACCACGACCTCGGGGTCGGCCTGGATGGCGTCGGCCAGGGCGAGGTTGAGAGCCGCGGCCATGCTCATGGTCGACACGTCCGACGAGCGCTCGTCGACGCGGATGTCCTCGTGGGCGATGGTCATCGCGAACCTCCGATGGGGGTGGCCTGCGCGGTCGGTGCGGCATCCGCCGTCCGCGTCCGTTCGATCTCGCCGCGGAGCATCTGCCACTGCTCCTCGAGCTGCGGGGAACGCGTCTCGGTCACGAAGCGGAAGAGGTCCTCCGGGTCGAGGTCGGAATCCGCGTTGAGGGCCTCTCGCATCGCCGTCGCGATGCGCTCGGCACCGGCCGCGTACTCGGCCTCGAGCTCGGCGGTGAGCGCGCCGACCCCGGTGAGGTGCGTCCGCAGACGCGTCAGCGGGTCACGAGCCACCCAGGCCCGTACCTCGTCGCGCTCGCGGTATCGCGTGTCATCGTCGGCATTGGTGTGCGCCTGCATCCGATAGGTGTGGGCCTCGACCAGCGTCGGGCCGCCCCCGGAGCGGGCCCGGTCGACGGCCTCGCCGAGTACGGCGAGCACCGCGGCGACGTCGTTGCCGTCGACGCGCCGCCCCGGCATCCCGTAGCCGATCGCCTTGTGCGCGAGGGACGGGGCCGCGGTCTGGCGGCTGAGCGGCACGGAGATCGCGAACTCGTTGTTCTGCACGAAGAAGACGACGGGCACGTGGAAGACCGCGGCGAAGTTCATCGCTTCGTGGAAGTCGCCTTCACTGGTCGCGCCGTCACCGCACAGGGCGATGACGACGGTGTGCTCTCCGCGCTGCTTCGCGGCGTACGCGAAGCCCACGGCGTGCAGCAGCTGCGTCGCCAGGGGAGTGGCCTGAGGCGCGACACGGTGAGCGCGCACGTCGTAGCCCGAGTGCCAGTCGCCCTTGAGCAGCACCATCGCCTCGGCGGGCGCCACACCCCGCGCGATCACCGCGACGGAGTCCCGGTAGGTCGGGAACAGCCAGTCCTCGGCGCTGATGGCGAGCGCGGCGCCGATCTGACAGGCCTCCTGGCCGTGCGAGGACGGATACACCGCGAGGCGCCCCTGTCGCACGAGAGCGCCGGCCTGATCGTTGATGCGGCGTCCGTCGACGAGTCCCCGGTAGGCGGCGAGGAGCGTCTCGGTGCCGGGCATCGCATACGTCTCATCCGCGACGGTCGAGCCGTCGGCATCGATCAGCTGCACCGCCGTGTCTCGCGGAAGCATCTCTGCATGTTCCATCCGTTCGCCCTCCTTGCCGAACTCGGTGTCGCCAGCTTGCCTCGCTGTGCGACACTCGTCCACGAGTTCGACGCGATCATGGACGATTGCGTTGTGAATCCGGCTTTCCGTGACAAACTGGCAGAAATCCGGGACTGGACGAAGGGGTGCCATGATCACACTGGACGAGACCGACGAGGCGATCCTCGGCGAGCTGAGGCGCGACGCCCGTGCCTCGATGACGGCCATCGCCGAGGCCGTGCACATCTCCCGAGCCGGTGCCCACGCCCGCATCAGGCGCCTCACCGACGCGGGAATCATCACCGGCTACTCCGTGCGCACCGACCCTGTGCTCCTCGGGCACCATGCGAGCGCCTACGTCACGCTGGCGATCGAGCAGGCCACCTGGCAGGAGGTGAGCGCTCGATTGCGCACGATCCCCGAGATCGAGCACATGGCACTGGTCGGCGGCGACTTCGACGTGATCCTGCTCGTGCGCGCGCGCGACGCCCGCGACCTCCGCCGCATCGTGCTGGAGGACATCCAGGCGATCCCGTCGATCCGCTCGACGCGCACGACACTCATCTTCGAGGACTTCACCCTGATCTGACCGCCTGCGGCCGCATCCCTTCGCGGTCGGACATCTGCGGCGCGCTCCTCGACAAGTGCGCCGCCACGAGCCATTCGACAATGGGACGAGCGCGCCGGATCCTCGGTGCGCGACCCGCTCGAAGGAGAGTCCGATGTCCGAATCCGCCGCATCCGCAGCCGCCGCGCTGCTCGACCGCATCCAGGCTCCGGAGGGCGGTGGGCGAGAGATCCCGGATGCCGCGACGCGGGACGTCATCGGTCGCGCACCCGTGCACTCGGTGAGCGACCTGGACGAGGCGATCGCCAGGGCGAAGGCGGCTCAGCCGGGGTGGGAGGCCCTCGGCCACGACGAGCGCAGCGCGGTGCTCGTCGCCGCGGCGGACGCGATCGACGCCCACGCGGAGGCCCTCGCGTATCTGCTCTCCCGCGAGCAGGGAAAGCCGCTGAACGGCCCGAACGCCCGTTTCGAGCTGGGCGCCTGCTCGGCCTGGCTGCGCACGAACGCGGCGACCGTGCTCGACCCGCAGGTGCTCGTCGACGACGAGACACTTCACGCCGAGCTCGTCTACAAGGCGGTCGGCGTCGTGGGGGCGATCGGGCCGTGGAACTGGCCGCTGATGATCACGATCTGGCAGATCGGGCCGTCGCTGCGCATGGGCAACACCGTGGTCGCGAAGCCCAGCGAGTACACGCCGCTGAGCGTGCTCGCGCTGCTGGCGGTGATGAACGACGTGCTCCCGGCCGATGTCCTCATCGGCGTCTCCGGCGACCGCGAGGTCGGCGCCCGACTGGCATCCCACCCCGACATCGACAAGATCATGTTCACCGGATCGACGGCCACCGGTCGTCGGATCATCGAGAGCTCGGCCGGGAACCTCGCCCGCCTGACCCTCGAACTCGGCGGCAACGATGCGGGGATCGTGCTGCCGGGGACGGACGTGGCGGCCATCGCCGAGGACCTCTTCTGGGGTGCCTTCATCAACACGGGCCAGACGTGTGCGGCGCTGAAGCGCCTCTACGTGCACGACTCGGTCTACGACGAGGTGGTGGACGCTCTCGCCGGCATCGCCGCCTCCGTGCCGATCGGCAACGGGCTCGATGAGAACAACGTGCTGGGGCCCCTGCAGAACCGGGCGCAGTTCGACATCGTCTCGCGACTGGTCGAGGAGGCGAAGAGCCGCGGTGCGCGCGTCGTGACCGGTGGCGAATCCGCTCCCGAGCTCGGTGAGCTCTTCTACCGCCCGACGATCATCGCCGACATCGACAACGACGCCGCCCTCGTGCAGGAGGAGCAGTTCGGCCCCGCGCTGCCGGTGATCCGGTACAGCGACGTCGATGAGGCCTTCGCACTCGCCAACGCGGTCGAGGTCGGTCTCGGCGCGTCCGTGTGGTCGAGCGACCCGGACGCCGCGCGTGAGGCGGCGACCCGCATGCAGTCCGGCACCGTCTGGATCAACTCGCACGGGGGCCTGCATCCGATGGTGCCCTTCGGCGGAGTGAAGAGCTCGGGCTACGGCCTGGAGTTCGGAGTCGAGGGCCTCAAGTCGGTCGCCGTGTCTCAGGTCGTGTCGGGTCCTGGGCGGAAGGCTCAGGCATGAAGACCGCGATCGTCGTCGGCGCGGGCACTTCGGGCGCCATCGTCGCGCGGCGGCTCGCCGACGCCGGTGTCGAGGTGACGCTGATCGAGGCCGGCGGCTACGACTCGAACCCCGCCATCCACGATCCGTCGCGGGCGGGGGAGCTGTGGCACTCCGCCGACGACTGGGACTTCTTCACCGTTCCGCAGGAGCACGCCGACGGCCGACGGCTGCATCTGCCCCGAGGCAAGGTCGCCGGCGGATCGCATGCGCTGAACGCGATGATCTGGGTGCGCGGAGCCGCATCCGACTACGACTCCTGGGAGCGCGCGGGCGCGACGGGGTGGGGCTGGAACGTCGTCGAACCCGTGTACGACGCGATCGAGAACGACCTGCTGCCGGTGACCGACGACTACGCGCTGTCTCCGATCCAGGCATCGATCATCGACGCCGCCGTCGAGGAGGGGCTGCCGCGCAATCCGAACTACAACGGGGGCACGCTCGACGGCGTCTCGCAGCAGCAGGTCACGATCCGAGACGGGCGACGTGTGAACACGTGGATGACGTATGCGCAGCCGATCGCCGATCGGCTCACCATCGTCACCGGCCGCGAGGTGCACTCGGTGATCGTCGACGGCGGTCGCGCGGTCGGGGTGCGCCTCGACGCGGCATCCGACGCCGGGCCGGATTCCGGATCGGAATCCGAGGACCTCTTCGCAGACGAGATCGTGCTGTCGGCCGGCGCGATCGGCTCGCCGGTCATCCTGCTGCGCTCGGGCATCGGCCCCGCCGACGAGCTGACGGCTCTCGGCATCCCGGTCGTGGTCGATTCGCCCTCGGTGGGAAAGAACCTGCACGACCATCTGCTGTCGCCGGTGATCTTCACGACCCGGCGTCCGGTGGGTCCGCCGCGCACCGGGATCTCGGTCACGCAGTCGCATCACTTCTGGCGCAGCCGCGACGACCTCGAACAGCCCGACACGCAGCCGATCCATTTCTCGGTGCCGATGTGGGGAGACCTCGACCCGCGGGGCGATGACGGGTTCACCCTCATGGCGGGTCTCGTCACCCCGTACAGCCGGGGCGCGCTCACTCTCTCCGGCCCCGACGTGACCGACCCGCCCCTGATCGATCTCGCCGCGCTCGAAGACGACCGCGACGTCGCGGCGCTCGCCGCATCCGTGCGTCAGTGCCGCCGCATCGGCGCGCAGCCCGCTCTCGCGGAGCACTGGGGCGCGACCGAGGCCTATCCGGGCCCCGATGTGTCCGACTCCGAGGTCGAGGACTGGGTGCGTCGCACCGCGATCACCTATCACCACCAGGTCGGCACCTGCAGGATGGGTGCGGATGCCGAGGCGGTGGTCGATCCGACGCTGCGGGTGCGCGGGATCGAGGGGCTGAGCGTGATCGACGCCTCGGTGATGCCGACGGTGCCGACCGGCAACACGAATGCCCCCGCGGCGATGATCGGCGAGCGGGGAGCGGCGTTCCTCCTCGGCAGCTGACGCCGGGGCGGCTGCTCGTCGCCACGCGGTCGTCTGAGATGTGCGGAGGTGGTGGTGCTCTAGACGGTGCGGACCATGCAGATCAGCTGGTCCCGGTCTTCCCATGAGGAGGTCTCGACGAAGCCGGACTTGCGGTACAGGGCGATCGCGTCTGCGCGCCACTCCCAGACCGAGAGCTGAATCGCCTCCGCATCGACGCGGACCGCATGGAGATGCGCTTCGTCGAGGAGGGAGGTGGCGATGTGCCGTCCGCGGTGGCTCGGATCCGTCCACAGCCGCTTGATCTCGAGCCGCTGAGGGGACCGAGCCGTGATCACCAGGCAGCCGGCAGCGTGCCCCTCGTGGCGCGCGATCAGGACGTCGTCCTCACCGAATGCCGTCTGCGGGTCCTTCAGCTCGAGACGGTACTTCTCGGGGAGTGCATCGGCGGACCCGACCGGGGTGCCCTTCTCCGTCTCCGTCTGCAGGTGGTAGTCCGTCAGCAGCGCCACGAAATCCGCACGGTCTCGAGCATTCGCGGTGTTCCACCGCGTCACGATGACACTGCGTCGGTCGGGCATGCCACCCATCGTCCCACGAGGGGACGTCGGGGTGCCGGAGGTCGTCAGCTCCCCGTGTACACCTCGCGCCCCTCGAACCAGGTCGAGACCACCGCGGTGTGCACGATCTCGTCGGCGGGGCCGGCGATCGCGTCACGATCGAGCACGACGAAATCCGCGGACTTCCCCGGCGTCAGGGACCCCGTCTCGGCGCCGAGACCCATCGCGGTCGCGGCGTTGAGGGTGAAGACCTCCAGCGCCTCCTCCGCCGTGATCGCCTGCTCGGGCCAGAGCACTCCCGGTGCGCGTCCGAGCGGGTCGGCGCGTGTGACGAGCCCTTGCAGACCCTCGAGGGTGTTCGGCGACTCGCTGACCGGCCAATCGGATCCGCCGGCGACGAGAGCTCCGGCGTCGAGCAGGGCGCGGTTGGGCTGCGAGTGCTCGGCGCGCTCGCCGAGCACCTCGGCCAGCGCCTGCGGGATCACGCCGGGGAACCAGATGAACGGTGAGATGTCGGCCGACACCTCGAGCGCGTGCAGGCGAGGGATGTCGTCGACCGCGAGGAACTGGCCGTGGGCGATCTGGATCGGAGTCGTGAAGCCGTCGGCGCGGATCCTCTCGGCGACGTCGAGCACGAGCCGAGCCGAGCCGTCGCCGGTGCAGTGCACCTTGGCGCCGAGTCCTCGCTCGGCCACCGAACGCAGCCACGTGTACAGCTCGTCGAAGGTCATCGTCGTCTCGCCGTGGAAGTGTGCGCCGTGCACCGCATCCGCCACGTACGGCTCGAGGAACGACGCGGTGCGCGCCGGCGGGACCCCGTCGAGGAAGATCTTCACGAAGTCGGGACGGTGGTGGGGAGTGCGGAACTCCTCACCGCGGGCGATCAGCGGCTCGCCGATCGGATCGACGCCGAAGATCTCGTCGTTGACCAGCAGGGACGACACGACCCACGCGTGCAGATCCTGCGCGCGGTCGAGTGTGGCGAGGGCTCCGAGGATGTCGGTCGACACCCCGGCATCCTGGAACGTCGTGATGCCGAACGAGTTCAGGATCTCGACTCCGCGTCGGGAGGCGGCGACATGCTGCTCGGGGGTCAGGCCTCCTCTGCGGTCGTAGGCTTCCTGCACCGGGATGCCGGCCCCCTCCCGCAGCACTCCGGTCGGTGTCCCGTCGTCGGGATCGAGCACGGTGACCCCCGCGGAGGGGATGCTGGCGGCCGTGATCCCCGCCAGCTCGAGCGCGCGCGTGTTCGCCCACCGGTTGTGACGTGAGTCCTCGACGATGACGACGGGGCGTCCGCCCGCCGCCTCGTCGAGTCGCTGCCGGCTCGCGGTGGTCGCGAGGGTGGACAGCAGTGTCGTGGCGACGACGCCGCCGATGATCCAGGCGTCCGGGGGAAGGGTCTCGGCCTTCTCCCGCACGCGATCGAGGATCTCGTCGAGGGTCAGCGACGGCGGCAGCGAGAGCTCGAAGAGCTCGGTGCGACCGGCCATCGCGTGATGGTTGTGCACGTCGACGAAGCCGGGGTACACCGCGGCATCCCCGACGTCCAGCATCCGCGTCCGCGGCCCGCGATGTGCATCCATCTCGGCCCTGGTGCCGACGGACAGGATCCGTCCGTCGCGCACCGCGAACGATTCGACGACCGGATGCCGACGATCCGCCGTGCGGATCACGGATCCCGTGACGATCAGGTCGGCAGCGGCCGCCACCATGTCAGAGGGCCCCGAAGTCCGCGGGCTCGAGACCGGCCGCGTGATGGGTCGTGGAGAGCAGACGGCCGTGAGCGCCGAAGGTGAAGTGCGTGGGCACCTCGCCCGACTCGTCGAGGCCGAAGAGCACGCCGTGGGAGCGGATCGCGGTGACGTCACGATGGTCGGCGATCGTCACGGATGCGCACGGGATGACCTTCTCGCGCCACGCGAAGACGTAGATGCCGGGGCGCACCTCCCACACGCTGTTCTCGTCGGTGTCGGCGAGCCCGCGCTCGGGGCCGGCGAGGCACTGCCACGAGTACCAGCGCTCCGAGAGGTAGACGTGCTCGTACGCGTGCTCCGCGCTGTACACCCACTCGACCCTGCGGCCGATCAGCGTCGTGGTGGGGGCGGGCTCGACGCCGGTCACGGTGGCCCCCTCGATCACGGAGGGGGCGAAGACGTGCTGTACACGGGTGCGGCCCTGCTCCGGCGCAGGCAGGATCACCGAGATGATCGCGAGCGTGCGGCCGTGGCGGAGGTCGACCACCAGGGAGATCGCCTCGTTCGGCAGATAGTTGTGATGGAACTGCACGAAGTAGAGGTCCTCGTCGACCTCGAAGGCCTCGTAGTCGTCGGTGTCGGTGGCGGCCTGAGTGGTGTCGTCTGCACCCGGACGGTAGTCCCAGGTCACCGTGGTGTCGGCGAACCGGTGCGAGATGCGGGTCCCTCGTGCATCGACGACGGTGATCTCCCGGCCGCTGAGGGCCGTGGAGTGCGGTGCCTTGTTGGCGTCGAAGCCGGGGGCGAGGCCCTCGAGGGGCAGCCAGGTGGAGGTGTCTGCGGGGTTCAGGGTCGTCATGTCGCTCCTTGGAGGTGGTGTGGGAGGGCTGGGCGGGTCAGCGGTCGCTGAAGCGTTCGAGGTCCGAGGCGAGTCCCTCGTAGACGGCCGGCTTCGATCGCTTCAGATAGGCGCCGTAGACGATGCCGCCGATCAGCGCGAGAACGAGGAGCAGCGGCATGAGGCGGATCGCGAGCTCGTCGGATCCGGCGACGATGTTGAAGTTCACGATCGCGAGCACCGAGATCGCGGCGATTCCGAGGAACCCGATCCCGGGAGCGATGAACGTGCTCCACCAGCGGGGGTCGCCCTTGCGTCGGAAGTACACGACGATCGAGATCGCCGCGAGCCCCTGCAGGATCAGCACGCTCAGTGTTCCGAATCCCAGCATCGCCGGCACCAGGGTGAGGATCGGGTCTGCTCCGGCGATGGCGAAGATGATCGC
This sequence comes from Microbacterium sp. NPDC097977, assembly GCF_040302605.1. NCBI lineage: Bacteria > Bacillati > Actinomycetota > Actinomycetes > Micrococcales > Microbacteriaceae > Microbacterium > Microbacterium sp. NPDC097977. Next base: position 3,520 of record NZ_JBEOUR010000068.1, on the reverse strand, counting down.
GACGAGCGCGGCGAACGAGGCCTGCACGATGCCGGCCAGCTGCGGGGCGCCGTTGGCGCGCGTGCGGGCGAGGGCGCGTGGCAGGATCCGCGAGCGTCCGAGGGAGTAGAGGTAGCGCGTGGCGGAGTTGTGGAATGCGAGCATGGCGGCGAACAGACTGACCAGCAGCAGGACCATCATCACGGTGGTGAGCGGGCCGCCGAGGTACTGCTGCGACAGCATGAAGATCAGGTCGCCGGTGGGCAGGTGCTCCAGCGCGGTGGCCTGTGCCTGCGCGACGCCGGTCGCGCTGACCACGGCCCACGTGGTGACCCCCAGGATCACGCCGATCGCGATGATCGATGTGTACGTCGCCCGCGGGATCGTCCGCAGCGGTTGCTTCGCCTCCTCGCTGAACAGCGCCGTCGCCTCGAAACCGAGGAAGCCCGTGGCTGCCAGCAGCAGACCGATCGGCAACGAGCCCGAGAACACGGCCTCAGGGCTGAAGGCCGCGAGGTCGTATCCCGTCTGCACGAGCACCGACACGTCGAAGACGACCAGCATCAGCACCTCGAGCACCAGACAGACACCCAGGATCTTCGAGCTGAAGTCCACGCCGACCCTGGCCAGCACGAAGCACACGACGATCGACAACAGGCCCCAGACCAGCCAGTTCACGTCGAGGCCCGTGAGATCGCGGATGATGTTCTGCATGAAGAAGCCGCTGGTGCCGATCGTGCCGACGACGAAGAAGTTGTAGCCGAGCGTCGCGATGAGACCGGCGATCAGCCCACCCGTGCGCCCGAGCCCCTTCACGACGAAGGCGTAGAACCCTCCGGCATTGACGAGCTGCTTCGACATCTGTGCATAGCCCACGGCGAACAGCAGCAGGATCACGGCCACGAGGAAGAACGACATCGGCGTGCCGCCGCCGTTGCCGAGCGCGATCGCGAGGGAGGCGACCACCACGATGCCCGTCAACGGAGCGACGGCCGCCAGGACGAGGAAGACGATCCCGGCGACGCCCAGAGCGCCGGGTCGGAGAGAGGTGTGGTGCTGCTGCGTCGTGGACGCAGATGTCGGGTCTGCCACGTCGGCTCCTTTGTTCGGTGACGCCCGTGTGGACGGCCTCGACGACGACAGACGTCGCCGATAGTGCGATTCTGCTCGCGTGATCCTCGCGGTGGTTGACGCTGAGCGAAGGACGATGGTGCCAGCGCGCACAGCGCACGTCGTCGCATTCTCGGAGCGTCGGACCGAGAGCAGGATGACGGGTGAAGGCACCGTCGTCCTCACAGCGCCACCGGCGCGGCGGCGGAGCCACGGAGAGACCATGGATCTGCGGCTGAACGGCACGACGGCTCTGATCACGGGAGCGGCGAGCGGCATCGGGCGCGCGACCGCGCTGGCGCTCGCCGCAGAGGGTGTGCGCGTCGCGCTGCTCGATCGCGACGGCGCAGCGCTCGCCGAGGTGGCAGGCGGATGCGCCGACGCCGTCGTGCTCGTCGCAGATGTCACGGATGAGATGCAGGTGGTGGCGGCGGTCGACAAGGCGGTGGATGCGCTCGGCGCACTCGACGCGGTCGTGTGCTGCGCGGGCGTCTCCGGCCCCGTGGGCTCGCCGATCGACGAGATCTCGCTGGCCGAATGGAACGCCGTGTTCGCGGTCAACGTCTCGGGAGCGTTCCTCGTGGTGTCGTCGGCGCTTCCTGCGCTGCGCGGCGCCGTCGCCGCATCCGTCGTCCTGGTGTCGAGTGACTCGGCTCTCGTCGCATCCGCCGGGATGGTGCCGTACTGCGCGTCGAAGGCGGCGCTCGTGCAGTTCGGTCGGGCGTTGTCGGTCGACCTGGCGGACGACGGCATCCGGGTGAACATGGTCGCGCCATCGATCGTGGACACGCCGATGAGTCGAGGCGACCTGGGAGACGAGGCGTTCGCTGCTCCGTCCTTTCCGGTGCAGACGGCCGACGAGGTGGCCTCGCACGCGGTCTACCTGGTGTCGCCGCTCAGCCGCGCGATCAACGGCACGACGATCGTGAGCGACTTCGGGTACTCAGCCAGGTCGGGCTTTCCGGCCTGACCTGCATCGACCGGATGAGCGCGTCGCAACGGGAAGCGAGTCGCGCGAGAACGCAGAAGAGGAATCGCGCGGGAGCGCGGAGAACAGGAGCAGAAATGGGACCTGCAGTCGGATCCGCCGTGGCTGGGCGGGTAGTGGTCATCACAGGAGGCGGCACCGGTATCGGTGCGGCGATCGCCGAGCGGTACGCGGCCGAGGGGGCGCATGTCGTCGTCGTGGGGCGCCGCGTCGAACCTCTGCGTGCGGTGGAGGCGGCGGTGGGAGCGCATCCGATCGTCGCGGATGCCGCCGACACGGCCTCGGCTCGAGCCGCCGTCGCCGAGGTGCTCGCCACCTTCGGGCGTCTCGACGTCCTCGTCGCCAACGCGGGAGGACACGGATTCTCGCCCGTCGCGGACACCGATGACGACAGTTGGGAGGCCGCCATCCGCGCCAACCTCACGACCGCGTTCATCATGGCGAGAGAGGCGCTGCCGGCGCTGATCGAGGCGAAAGGGCAGATCGTCATCGTCTCGTCGCTGGCAGGGTTGTTCGCGGGGCCGTCGGTCGCCGGCTACACGGTGGGGAAGCACGCGCTCATCGGTCTGACCCGAACCCTGGCGCGTGACTACGGACGCCAGGGGGTGCGGGTGAACGCGATCTGCCCCGGGTGGGTGCAGACGCCGATGGCCGACGACGAGATGGACGAGTTCGCGACCCATTCCGGTCTCGGGTCGCGCGAAGAGGCGTACGCCGCGGTGACGGCCGACGTGCCGCTGCGTCGACCCGCGCGGCCAGCGGAGATCGCGTCGGTGGTGCGCTTTCTCGGATCGGGGGAGTCGTCGTACGTCACGGGGGCGGTGATCGTGGCCGACGGCGGGTCTCATGTCGTGGACGTGCCGACGATCGCCTTCGATCACGCGGGTATGTAGGGGGTGCGGGTCTTTAGGGGGCGCGCGTCTGTAGGGGGTGCGGGTCTGTGAGGGGTTGCGGGTTCGGGCCTTGCCGCGAGCGTTCCGTCAGCTGTTCTGGGCTTTCGGGTCTCTTCTCCCGTGCTCCTCACGTGTCGTGTGTCGGGTCTCTTCTCTCGTGCTCCTCACGTGTCGTGTGTCGGGTGTCTCTCTTCTTCTCCGTTCTCGGGCCGTGCCGTTCTGACGATCTCCTCCGCTGCTCGCGCGGCGGTCCAGCGCTCTCGCCGCGTCATTCCGGGAGATTGGAATGTGTTTCTGGTCTGGGGTATTTGTGGGTGGTTCAGGGTCTCGAATGTCGGTGGTTGCGGGTTGAGTTGCGGGTATGGACAGCACGACGGAGCTTTTGGATCGGGTCATCGCCGACCTTGACGCGGTGTTGTCTGATGGTGTGCTGGCGGGGTTGGGTGATGCGGATAGGATCCGGGTGTTGTTGGGGGCGGGGGCGGTGTTCCGGCGGGCGGAGGCGGTGATCGTCGAGGCTGTCGCGAGCGATGACGGGGGTGAGTTCGCG
>NZ_JBEOUR010000067.1:0-18114 GCF_040302605.1 Microbacterium sp. NPDC097977 | reverse complement strand
GAGGTGGAAGATCGCCTGACCCCACTCGGTGCCGGCGACCCAGCCGCCGCCGATGATGGCCGCCATCAGCAGCGCGAAGCCGATGAGGGAGACCTCGGTGACCTTGCCCGGACGCAGGTAGCGCAGGTAGATGCCCATGAAGATCGCGATCGGGATGGTCATCGCCACCGAGAACACGCCCCAGGGGCTCTCGCCGAGCGCGTTCACGACGACGAGGGCGAGGATCGCGACGATGATGAGCATGATCAGCAGCGAGGCGACGATCGCGGCGGTCCCGCCGATCCTGCCGAGCTCCTGCCTCGCCATCTGACCGATCGTGCGGCCGCCGCGACGCATCGAGAAGAACAGCACGGTGTAGTCCTGCACGGCACCCGCGAGCACGACGCCGACGATGATCCAGATGGTGCCGGGGAGGTAGCCCATCTGCGCGGCGAGCACCGGGCCGACGAGCGGTCCGGCACCGGCGATCGCGGCGAAGTGGTGCCCGTACAGCACGCGGCGGTCGGTGGGGACGTAGTCCTTGCCGTCCTGCCTGACCTCGGCGGGGGTCGCCCGCCGGTCGTCGGGTCGGGTGATGTACTTCTCGATCACCTTGGAGTAGAACCGATAGCCGATCAGGTACGTGCAGACGGCGGCGAACACGAACCAGATCGCGTTCACGGTCTCGCCGCGCACGATCGCGAGCATCGTCCAGGCGACCGCCCCGAGCAGGGCGATCGCCGACCAGAGGACGATCTTGGGCCAGGTCCAGCGGCCGGCCTTCTCGTGGTGCTCGTCGGTCAGTGCGACCGGGGGCAGGGAGGGATCGGTGGTGATCGCGGTGTCGCCGTGGCGTCCGGCGCGATCGCGGCCGGTCCCGCCGCGGCGATGCGACGAAGATGCAGTCATGGGGGTCTCCTCGTGGTGCGCGTCTTTGCGTTCCCCCACGCTAGGAAGCATCCGGGCGCTCCACCCGCCCGAGACGCAGGACATGCGACGAACGGCACGGACGACGCGACGAACGGATGCCGCGGCGGCGGTTTTTCCCGGCGCCGGCCGCCGCTGCCTCCTCGACCCGCAAGTAGGCTGGAGGGGTGGCATCCTCCCCCGTCCTGACGACTCGCGTGCTGCTCGTCTGCGCCGCGATCGGTGTCGCGACGGGCATTCTCGGAGGTGTCGCCGGCTGGATCACGCTCCCCGTCCTCGCGGGGCCGGCGTTCCTGTACGGTCTGGTGCTCGGGTCGCACGTCCTGCCCGGGATCATCGCACAGGAGGTGCTGCGGCGTCCGTTCGTGGCGCTCGTCACGCACGTGATCGCGGCTCTCATCTCGAGCGCGTTCAACCCGGCGTGGACACTGCGCTTCATCGGCACCGCCCTGCTCTTCGGCGCGATCCAGGAGGGCATCGCCGCGCTCACCCGCTACCGCTCCTGGGGCGCGTGGCGCTTCTTCCTGTCGGCCGGTGTGATCGGTGTGATCGTCGCGGTCGTCGTGTTCTTCGCGGCGCACCTCGCCGTGATGCCGCTCTGGGCGCAGATCGCCTACCTGGTGATCTCGGTGCTCGGACCGATCGCCTGGACCGCCGTCGGACTCGCGATCGGCACGGCACTGAGCCGCGCGGGCGTCTCCCGGCGCTGATCCTGCATCCAGGCCGCCCGCGCGGGCGGCATGCCCTGGCGACAGGTGCGGACGCAGGGTGCGGGCGCTGTCCTCGCGCCGCTGCCGACGCTTCACCCGCGACGCGAATCAGGTTAGGCTCAGCTAAGTTATAGCCGAACCGATCCGCTGAACCGGGGTGATGCCGTGCGCTCCTCTGCGCCCCTGCTGAGCGTGCGTGACCTCTCCCTCACGCACGCGGATGCCGCGCACCCCTCCCCCGCAGACGTCTCCTTCGACATCCACCGCGGCGAGGTCGTGCTGCTGCTCGGCCCGTCGGGCTCGGGCAAGTCCACACTGACGCTCGCCCTCAACGGGCTCATCCCGCACGCCGTCCCCGCGACCATGTCGGGGGTGGTCGTGGCCGGCGGACTCGACACCGCCGACGCTCCCACCGCCTCGCTGAGCACGCGCGTCGCGATGGTGCTCCAGGATCCGGATGCGCAGATCGTCACCGGCACGGGCTACGACGAGGTCGCGTTCGGCCCCGAGAACCTGCGGCTCCCCCTCGACGAGGTGCATCGCCGGACCGAGGACGCCCTGCGACGCGTCGGCCTCTGGGAGCGTCGAGACGAGAACCCCGACCGCCTCTCGGGCGGCGGCCGCCAGCGCCTCGCGATCGCCTGCGCTCTGGCGATGGGATCCCCGCTGATCGTGCTCGACGAGCCGACCGCCAACCTCGACCCCCAGGGCATCGACGACGTGTACGCCGCGCTGACCGACGTGATCGCCGCCGGAGACAGGGCGATCCTTCTCGTCGAGCACAACCTCGACGCGGCGATGGGGTTCGTGACCCGCACGATCGTGCTCGATGCCGCGGGCCGCGTCGCGTTCGACGGTCCAGCCGACGAGGTCATCCGCAGGCACGCCGACGAGCTCGTCGCGATGGGGGTGTGGCTCCCCGCGGCCACGCTGGCGGCGCTGCGGATGCGCGACGCCGGCGCGCACTTCGCAGAGCTTCCGCTCACGCCCGCGGAGCTCGCGTCGGCGCTGGCGGACCGGCCCTCCGTCCGCCTGCAGGACCACGGCACGGATGCCGGACCGCAGCCGGTGGATCGACCCGACATCCGTGCCTCGATCCTGCAGGCCGCACGGGCGTGGGGCCCGATCGCCCCCTCGATCGACGAGTCGGATGCCGTCAGCGGGTCGCCGTCCCCGATCATCCGCGCCCGGGGATTGACCGTCCGCCGCCACCGCACCGAGATCCTGCACGGCCTCGACCTCGACATCGCCCCCGGCACTCTGACCGCGATCGTCGGGGCGAACGGAGCGGGCAAGACCACGCTGCTGCAGGCGCTCGCCGGAGTCGTGCCTCCGCCGCGACGGCAGGTCTCGGTCGACGGGATGGACCCGGGGTCCGCGTCGCCCCGGGAGCTCGCGAACCGCATCGGCTTCGTCTTCCAGAACCCCGAGCACCAGTTCATCGCACACACCGTCTTCGACGAGCTCGCGCACGGCCTTCGGCTGCGGCGCACCCCGGATGCCGAGGTCACCGTGCGCGTCGACGCCATGCTCGAGCGGTTCGGCCTCGAAGCCAAGGCGCACGTGCACCCCTTCCTGCTCTCGGGAGGGGAGAAGCGTCGTCTGTCGGTCGGCACCGCGCTCATCACGCGCCCGCGGGTGCTCGCCCTCGACGAGCCGACCTTCGGGCAGGACCGCGCACGCGCAACCGAACTCCTCGCGCTGCTGCACGATCTGCGCGACGAGGGCACCACGATCCTCATCGTCACGCACGATCTCGCGCTCGTCGCCGCGCACGCCTCGCACACCGTGATCCTCGCCGACGGACGCGTGCACGCCGCCGGCCGCACCACGGATCTCTTCCGCGACGAGCGGCCGTTCGTCGACGCCGGGCTCCGCCTCCCGGCCCTCCAGCGCGTGCTCGCCGCGGCAGGGCAGGCGCTCGCATGAGCGTGCAGACGTTCGACCCGTATGCCGCGGTGGCCGAGACCTCGCCCCGCCGCTTCCTCCACGCGCTGAACCCGCTCGCGAAGGTCGCCGGAGTCGCGCCCGCGATGGTGGTGCTGATCTTCGTGCGCGATCTCGCGACACCGGCGGCCTTTCTGCTGCTCTCGCTGATCCTGATCGTCGTCGGAGCGCGACTCACCGCACGCAGTGCGGCCCTGCTCTTCCTCGCCCTGCCGGTCGGGATGGTCGCGATCGCCCTCGGCTTCTCCCTGTGGGTGGACCCTGCTCTCGTCGCCCACACCCCCGCGGTCGCTCGGATCGGCGACTGGACGCTGTTCGAGGGCGCTCTCGCGATCGGCGCCGCCACCGCCCTGCGCCTCGGCTCGATCATCGCGCTGGCGCTGATCGGAGGACTCACCACCACGGGTCCCGATCTCGTGCGGGCGAGCGTGCAGCAGCTGCGGGTGCCGTATCGGATCGGATACACGGCGCTCGCCGCGTTCCGCTTCGTTCCGCGCTTCGGGCACGAGCTGTCGGTGATCCGCGCCGCGCACCGCGTCCGCGGCCATCACGGCGGCAGCGGACCGTTCGCGCGCATGGCCCGGGGGTGGGGGTACATCGTGCCGCTGCTGGCGGGGGCGATCCGGCACGCGGAACGCGTCGCGCTGGCCATGGACTCCCGCGCCTTCGGCGCGCACGCCTCGCGCACCGAGCGCCACCTCGTGCCGTTCCGCGTGCGCGACACCGTCTTCATCGGATGCTGCCTCGCCGCATCCGCCGCGATCCTCGTGATCTTCTTCCCCTGGCAGCTTCCCTGAAAGGTACGCGCATGGCGTTCAGCAAACTGGTCAAGCCCGACTCGTCCGAGCTCCTCCACCTCGAGGTGCTGCGCACCGAACGCCTCTCGCCGCACTGGATGCGGGTGACTCTCGGCGGCGGCGAGATCGAGAAGTTCCGGCCCATGGGCTTCGATCAGTGGTTCCGACTGTTCCTGCCGATCGGGGGCGAGGCCGGGCTCGATCGCGTGCCCGCCAAGGCGAACAGCCTGCTCGGGTATCTCAGGTTCCTGCGCATCCCCAGCGGCGAGCGCCCGGTCATGCGCAACTACAGCGTGCGCGCGTACCGTCCCGCCTCGGAGGGTGCAGGCGCCGAGATCGATGTCGACTTCGTGCTGCACGGATCGGCCGAGGACGGCACGGCCGGACCCGCGTCGCGGTGGGCCGAGACCTGCGAGACAGGCGAACCCGTGCTGATCCTCGACGAGGGGATCACGTTCAACCCGCAGCGCGGAACCGAGCGCGTGGTGCTGGTGGGCGACGAGACGGCTCTCCCCGCCATCGCCTCGATCTGCGCCTCGCTGCCGGACGATGCCACGGGTACCGCCCTCATCGAGGTCCCCTCCGAGGAGGATGCCCTCACGTTCCCGCATCCGCAGGGAGTCGCCATCGTCTGGCTCGTGCGTCCGCACGAGTTCGCACCCGGCACGTTCGCCCTCGGCCGGTTGAGCGATCTGGAGCTGCCCGAGGCTCCGTTCCACGCCTACGCCGCGGGCGAGCAGTCTCTCGCCTCGGGAGCCCGCAAGCATCTCGTCGGCGAACGCGGGGTCGACAAGAACAGCGTGAGCTTCTGCGGCTACTGGAAGATCAGCACGGGCTCGCCCGCGTCGAAGGCCGCGCGGGACGCGTCGGCGGAGCCCCGCGCATGAGCGGGGCGGATGACGCGCGCCCGAACCCCTACGCAGATGCGTCGGCCGGTGCGGGGTCGCCGACCGCCGGTGCGGGGCCGGAAACGCACCCGACCGCCGGTGCGGGGTCAGAAACGCACCCCGGATCGCCCTCCGCGGTGCAGAATCGACCCCGCAGCGGCGTCGGCCGCTCGCGTTTCCGTCTGCCGACCGCCATTCTGCTCACCTGCGCGGCGCTCGGAGTGGCCGGCGGCGTCCTGCTCGCACCCGCGAACTGGATCTCGACGGTGCTGTTCCTCGGCGTCCCCTTCGCCAGCGTCGCGCTGGCCGGGCTGTGGCTCCTGCCGTCGGTGATCGCCCTGCGTCTTCTGCGACGTCCCGCGGTGGGCCTGTTGGTGGGGCTCCTCGCCGGACTCGTCATCGTGCCGTTCTCCGGATACGGATTCAGCAGCGTGGCCACGAACCTCTGGTGGGCGGCGTTCACCGAACTCCCGTTCCTGTTCGTGCTCTGGCGCTACTGGGGAACCTGGTTGCACTACCTCGGCGCGGCGATCGTCGGCATCGTCTACCCGGTCCTCGCCTGGACGTCGTTCAACCTGGGGACGTTCGACCTCGGCCTGCAGATCACGTTCTTCGCGATCACGCTCGCGAGCTGTCTCGGGGGCACGGCACTCGGCATCCTGATCGCCGACCGGCTGCGCCGCGCGGGTGTCGGCGGGCGCCTGCCGCACTGACCACCCCTGGCCGGCCCCTGATCGCCCGTGGCCGGGAACAGACCCGTCTCACTCGGTCTGCCGCCCGACAGACGCAGAAGGGCCCCGGATGCCGGCATCCGGGGCCCTTCTTCCGTCGATCCGCGTCAGCGCTTGCCGGCGATCTGACGACCGACGATCTCGCGCATGATCTCGTTCGTGCCGCCGTAGATGCGGTGCACGCGGGCGTCGAGGAAGGCGCGCGCGATCGGGTACTCGGTGATGTAGCCGTAGCCACCGTGCAGCTGCACGCCGGTGTCGAGCACCTCCCACTCGCGCTCGGTCGCCCAGAACTTCACCTTCGCGGCCTCTTCGGCCGAGAGCTTGCCCTGCGAATAGGCCAGCAGCGCACGGTCGACGTATGCCCAGAGCGCGTCGACCGTCGTCGCCATGTCCGCGATCTTGAAACGGGTGTTCTGGAAGTCGATGATCCGCTCGCCGAACGCCTCGCGGTCCTTCGTGTAGGCGACGGTCCAGTCGAGTGCGGCCTGCGCGGCTGCGGCACCGGCGACACCGATCGACAGGCGCTCCAGCGGCAGGTTCATCATCAGCTGCACGAAGCCCTTGCCCTCGACGCCGCCGATGAGGTTCTCGTCGGGGACGAAGACGTCACTGAAGGAGAGTTCGGCGGTGTCATGCCCCTGGAAGCCCATCTTGTGGAGCTTCTTGCCGTGCTCGAACCCCTCCATCCCGTCTTCGAGCAGCACCAGGCTGAACGCATCGGGACGGTTGCCCTCACCGGTCTTCACGAACGTGACGACGAGATCGGCGGTGGCACCCGACGAGATGAAGGTCTTCGCACCGTTGACGATGTACCCGCCGTCGGTCTTCTTCGCCGTCGTCTTGATGCCGCGCAGGTCCGACCCGGCGCCGGGCTCGGTCATCGCGAGCGCGCCGATCACCTCGCCGGTGGCCATGCGGGGCAGCCACTTCGCCTTCTGCTCCTGCGTGCCCATGTGCACGAGGTACGGCACGGCGAGGTCGTCCTGGATGCCGAAGGCACCCGCGAGCGAGCCCGCGCCGGCGGCGATGACCTCTTCGTTCACGACTGCGCGGAAGCGGAAGTCCTGCAGCATCCCGGCGCCACCGAACTCCTCGGGTACGGAGAGCCCGATGATCCCGGCCTCTCCGGCGGCGAGCATGGTCGCGCGGTCGACCTCGCCGTCGGCGTCCCACTTCTCGATCGTCTCGTGCGTGACGTGGCGCTTGACGAAATCCTTGACGAGGTCGCGGAATGCCTCGTGATCCTCTTCGTAGATGTCGCGTTCCATGGCGTCCTCCTGAACGTTCGTGCGTCTTTGCTCCGGCGAGTCTATGCCGGTTCACCGACACCACGACAGCACGTTGTGAGAATGCATCCCACAATCGGTGACACTGGGTACCGCGATTGTCGGATGCCGCAACGAGGTCGTCGAGACCGGCATCCGCGGGCGATCAGTGCAGGTAATCGGGGGCTGCGGGAAGCCCGAAGAACTCCTCGAGCGTGTGATAGCCGCCCTGGTGGTAGGCCGCGGCGAGCTCCCGACCGACGTAGCGGAGGTGCCAGGGCTCCGGCTTGTATCCGGTGATCCCCGAGCCGACCTGCTCGTAGCGCACGACGAAGCCGTACTCCCAGGCGTTCGCCGCGATCCAGTCGCCCTGCGCGGTCGCACCGAACGACTCGATCGCACCGCACGACGACTCGCACGCCACGAGGTCGATCGCGAGCCCGGTCTGATGTTCGCTGTGGCCCGCCCGTGCCGACGAGGCATCGGCACCGGCCTGGCCGTCGGTGCGCACATGCGAGGCATGGGTCGCGACCTGCAGGTCGTACGACCGGTAGCCGTTGTTTGCTCCGATGCGCCCCGCACCCTCGGAGTCGGCCGCCACGGCCATCTCGCCCACCGCGGCGGCGACATCGGCGCGAGCCTGGCCCGAACGCGTCGTCATCTGCACCGGGATGTCGGCGAGAGGCGACGGCGCGAAATCGAGGGGGGTCAGCGGACGAGCCTTGTTGACCACGACCCACACGTGCGCCGGGTCGTCGAGCGCGATGCACGGCGCGTTCCCCGCGATCACGGCCGCCCGGAAGCCCTCCCCGCCACCGAACCCGGCGATGATCGCCGCGTCGTCGGCGACCGAGATCGCCTCGAGCACGCTCGGCTCGGCGCACGGGTCGGCCGCGGTGGTCGCGCCGACCTCCACGGCCGGCACCTCCTGCACCACGCTCGGCTCGGGCATCCCCGGATCGTCCGACGCGGAGGTCGCGATCGGCGCCGAGGCGATCGAGAGCAGGATGCCGATGGCGGTCACCGCGAGTCCGACCGGAAGCGCAGGCCCTCGGGCCGGGGACCGGGTCGCCGCATGCTGAGGCTGCGGCAGAAGATGCATGCCTCCATTGTCGCTTAACTCGCCTCGAACATATGTCTCAGCCGGGTTGACGTGACAGTCGTTCTTATGTTCGACTGTCTGCATGAGGTGGCAAGGTCAGAAGGTCGGCGACGTCGACTCCGGGGCACTCCCGGGTCTCGAAGACCGGTCGAGCGTGCTGCGCACCGTGACCACGCCCGACTTCGCAGGGATGACCTTCCACGAGGTGCTGTCGAAGTCCGCGCTCAACCACGTCCCCGGCGCATCGCGCATGCCGTTCGCCTGGACGATCAACCCGTACCGGGGATGCAGCCATGCCTGCGTCTACTGTCTATCACCGGACACTCTCATCCTGTGCGGCGATGGTCGCCAGCGGCCTCTGCGCGCCCTGGAGATCGGCGACGAGATCATCGGCACCGAGCGGCAAGGCCACTATCGCCGCTACGTTCGCACCACGATCCAGGCGAAGTGGATGACAAGAAAGCAGGCGCACAGAATCACCCTCGCCGATGGAACCGAGATCGTTGCGAGCGGAGACCATCGCTTCCTCACGGATCGCGGCTGGAAATATGTGACGGATGCGGATTCCGGGCAGCGTCCACATCTCACGATGAACAATCGACTCGTCGGATTCGGAATCGGAGCAGCAGGCGCCTCGGTCGACCTCTCGTCGATCGACTACCGTCGCGGCTACCTTTCGGGGATGATCCGCGGCGACGGCATGATCTTCCACGGCACCTATCCGAGCGCGACGAGAGTCCGAGAGATCCATAGTTTCCGCCTTGCGCTGATCGACCCGGAGGCTCTCGACAGAACTCGACGATTTCTCGATGAGGAAGGCGTCCCGACGAGAACGAGACCATTCACGCGGGCCAGCGAGACCCGCAGCGCCGCAGACGCGATCCATTCTGCAGCCAAGCGGCACGTCGAGACGATCAGGTCGCTCATCACGACCCCCGGCTCTCCCACTGCTGACTGGCACGCGGGCTTCCTCGCCGGGATCTTCGATGCGGAAGGAAGCTGCTCTCGCGGCATCCTGCGGATCTCGAACAAGGACGCAGACATCATCGCCCGTATCGAGCAGGGCTTGAGCGCGTTCCGCATTCCTCACATCGTCGAAACGGAGCGCCCGAACGGCGTCGTGACGGTCCGCGTCATCGGAGGACTTCCCAGCCGCCAGCGGTTCTTCGCGATCTGCTCGCCGACGATCACCCGCAAACTCTCCCTCGAGGGGACCGCTGTGAAGAGCGTCGCAGATCTGACGGTTATCGACATCACGCCGCTTGAGGGAGAGCAGGACCTTCTCGACATCACGACCGGCACGGGAGACTTCATCGCCAACGGGGTCATCAGCCACAACTGTTTCGCGCGAGGGACGCACGAGTACCTCGACCTCGACGGCGGGGCGGACTTCGACTCGCAGATCGTGGTCAAGACCAACGTGGTCGAGGTCCTGCAGAAGGAGCTGCGCAAGGGCAGCTGGCAGCACGAGACCGTCGCCCTGGGCACCAACACCGACCCGTATCAACGAGCCGAGGGTCGCTACCGACTGATGCCGGGGATCATCGACGCGCTGGCCGCGTCGGGAACACCGATGTCGATCCTCACGAAGGGCACGCTGATCCGTCGCGACATCCCTCTGCTTGTCACGGCCGCGCAGCGCGTGCCCGTCGACATCCAGATGTCGATCGCGATGTACGACGACGAGCTGCAGAAGGCCATCGAGCCGGGCACGCCGACGACGCAGGCGCGGATCGATACGGTGCGGGCTCTGCGCGACGCGGGGTTCCGGGTCACGGTCTTCCTGATGCCGATCATGCCCCACCTGACCGATTCGGTGGAGGCGCTCGACACGGCGTTGCGCCGCATCAAGGAGGCGGGCGCGAGTCGCGTCGTCTACGGCGCGCTGCATCTTCGCGCAGGCGTGAAGCCGTGGTTCATGCAGTGGCTGGGCGAGTACCGCCCGGATCTCGTCTCGTCGTACCGCGGACTGTATCCGGGGGTCTCCGCCGAAGCACCGAAGGGCTATCGGCAGTGGCTGGCCAAACGAGTGCGCCCGCTGATCCGGATGCACGGTCTCGACGCCGAACACGAAGACGACTATCCGGTGCGCGGCATCCGCTCGTCTGCCCCGCACGGACGCCCGGCACCCGCTGTCGCGGCGCCTGCCGCGCCCGCGCAGCCGATGCTGTTCTGACGTGCACCGACGCGCCGCGGTTCCGGGGTTCCCGGGGATTCCGGCGTTCCGGCGGACTCTCCGGGCCCTCCGGGCGTGTGCGCCGAGCATCCCGCTAGGTTGGGCTGCATGTTCCGCGGATACGTCGCCCTGCTGTTCCTCGCCGGTCTCGCCGCGACCGTCTACGGCACACTGATGCCGCTCGGCGGCGGCTCGACGCTCGCGATGGTGGGGGCGGCCACCCTCGGTGCCTCCTTCGTCCTGATCGGGATCGTGCTTCTCGGCGATCGGGGGAAGGCGCAGGCGCCCTCGCGCGAGGACGCTGCCGGTCGAGCGATCGGGTGAGGTCCGGAGAGCGCGTCCAGGGCGCGTAGGCTCGGTCGTTATGGCTACCGGCTCCACGATGCACACGTTCGACGTCCAGCTGGCCGACATGGATCGTGGGGTCTACGACGACTACTCGCTGCGTGTCGCCCGGCATCCGTCAGAGACCGACGCCTACATGCTGACGCGCGTACTGGCGTACGGACTCGAATTCACCGAGGGCATCACCTTCGGCGGCGGCATCTCGCAGACCGACGAGCCGGCCGTGCTCGTGCGCGACCTCACCGGCAGCACCACCGCATGGATCGAGGTCGGAGCGCCGGATGCCGAACGCCTGCACTACGGCTCCCGGCTCGCCGAGCGCACGGTCGTGTACACGCATCGCGACCCGGCGAAGGTCATGGCGCCGTGGGCCGACAAGCGCATCCACCGTTCCGAAGACCTCCGCGTCTTCAGCTTCGACCCCGGCTTCGTCGATTCGGCCGCGCCCCTCCTCGAGCGCCGCAACACGATGACCCTCACCGTCACCGAGCAGGTGCTCTACCTCGACCTCAACGGCACGACGTTGACCACCGCGATCCACGAGCACCGACTCGGCTGACGCGGGCTCTTCCTCCCTGCGCCGGTGCCGCGCCGTGTACCGCGTCGGGAGGAGAACTGCCTGTCGGGAGGACTCGCCGCCTGAAATCCTCCTCCCGACGCGTGGATCTCCTCCCGGAGAGACCGCGCACGGCACGACGAAGGCCCCGTCCCCGCAGATGCGGAGACGGGGCCTTCGAGCGCTCAGGCCGTGAGGTCTGCCGCGGTCGGCACGCGACCGGCGATCTCCTCGATCAGGTCATCGTTCAGGCGCGCGTTCTCGAACGGCGCCTCGATCTCGGCGCGCTCCAGCAGCTCCGTCATCCGGCGCTGACGCTGGCGCGTGATCAGCGTGACCACACGTCCCGAGCGACCGGCGCGACCGGTACGGCCGGAGCGGTGCAGGTACGTCTTGTACTCGTCGGGAGCATCGGCCTGGACGACCAGGTCGATGTCGTCGACGTGGATGCCGCGGGCGGCGACGTCCGTCGCGACGAGCACGTTCACGCGGCCCGAGGTCAGACGCTCGAGGTTGCGCGTGCGCTTGGCCTGGTTCAGGTCGCCGTGCAGCGAGACGGCCGGGATGCCGGCATCGTCGAACTGCTCCGCGAGCATGTCGGCGTAGGCGCGGGTACGGGCGAAGACGAGTGTCTTGCCGTCGCGGTCGACGAGCGAGGTGAGGATGTCGGCCTTGTCGCGGTGCTCGATGACGAGCACGCGGTGCTCGATGGTGCTCGAGTCCTGGTCTTCACCGGCGACCTCGTAGACGGCAGGATCGACGAGGAACTCGTCGACCAGCGCCGCGACCTCGCGGTCGAGCGTGGCCGAGAACAGCAGCTTCTGGCTGCCGTCGGCGGTGTGCCGCAGGATGCGCTGCACGGGCTCGACGAATCCGAGCTCGCACATGTGGTCGGCCTCGTCGAGCACCGCGATGCGGCAGTCGGAGAGATCGAGCTTGCCCTGGTTGATGAGGTCCTCGACGCGACCGGGCGTGCCGATGACGATGTCGACGCCCTTCTTCAGCGCGCCCACCTGACGTCCCTGGGGCACGCCACCGTAGATCTGGGTGGTGAACAGACCCACGCTGCGCGCGATCGGCTGGATCGTGCGGTCGATCTGCAGCGCGAGCTCGCGGGTCGGCGCGAGGATGATCGCGCGCGGCGACCGTCCGAACTCACGGCGCTTGCCGGCCTGCGACTGCAGGACGCGCTCGACCAGCGGTGCGCCGAAGGCGATGGTCTTGCCCGAGCCGGTACGGCCACGGGCGAGCACGTCGCGGCCCGCGAGCACGGCCGGGATGCTGGCCGCCTGGATCGGGAACGGCGTGGCCGCTCCCATGCCGACGAGGGTGTCGACGATGTTGGAGCCGAGCCCGAGATCGCCGAAGGTCACACCATCGACCTCGACGGCTGCAACCGACTTCGCCTCGAGGCGCTCGTGCACGACGTCATCGCCCTGCTCGAACTTCTTGCTCGGCGCGGCGGCGGGGGTCGCGTTCCAGTCGTTGCGGCTCGGACGCTCGTTGCGGCTCGGACGCCCGCGGGTGTCGGAGGTCAGCGGGCGCACACGGTCGGTGCGGTACGCGCCACCGGTCGACGGACGCGAACGCTCGTCGCGGCCGCCCTCGAACGACCGCTGCGTGCGGTCGCGATCGAAGGCGCGGCGGGCACGGTCTGCATCGTAGGAGCGCTCCGGGCGCTCCGCGCCGCGGCTCGGCGCACCGGAACCGCGGTCGTCACGACGCGGACGCTCGTCGCGACCGAAGCGCTGACCGCCGCGGTCGTCACGGCCGCCGCGCTCGTCACGGTAGCTTCCGGGACCGGTCGGACGCTGGCCGCGACGGTCGTCGCGAACGGGACGGCCGCCATCGCGGTGGTCGTTGTCGCGGAAGCCCTGGCGCTGCGTGCCGGCACCGCGGTCGTCGCGACGCGGACGCTCGTCGCGCTGGCCGCCGCGCTCGTCGCGGTAGGTGCCGGGACCGGTGGGGCGCTGGCCGCCACGGTCGTCACGACGCGGGCGGTCGTCGCGATCGAAACGAGGACGCTCGTCGCGTCCGCCGGCGCGGGTCGGGCGGTCGTCGAATCGACGCGCACCGGTCGAGGCGCGGTCGCTGAAGCGGGGACGCTCGGTGCGCTCGTCGCCGCGGTGATGCGGCGCCTCGCGGCGGCCGGACTCGGCGCGGTTGCGGATGCCGCGAGCCTCGTCGCGACCCGCACGCTCTTGCGCGCTCCAGCGCTGCTTGGGGGCACCGGTCTCGGCCTCGGCCGCGCGGTATCCGCGGTGTCCGACGCTGCGGCTGCCGGGGCGACGGTCGTAGCCGCCTGCGGCGGGAGCGCTGCGGCGCTCGCCGGCATCCGCTCGTCCGCCGCGCTCGGGACGCCCGGCGTCACGGCCGCCGGTGTGGCGGTCGTGGAACGAGGTCTTGTTCGCGCCGTAGCGCGGCTCGAAGTTGGCGGCGGGGCGTCCGCCGCGGGGCTTCTTGTTCTTGGGCATGGATGTGTCCTTCTGAGTTCTCGCACGAGAACAGCGCTGCGCACACGCGCGAGCACCCTGTGCCTGATCCAAAGTGATCGAGCTCGGGGTTCCGGACTGTCAGCGGCCGGGGCCATTCATGTGATGGTTGATTTACGTCGATCGACGCTCACCATCGGCCCCTGGACTCACACTTCTTACACAAAAACGTCCGCGCCATGCGCGGGTGTCCGAAGCCGACCGCACAAGTGTAGCGGGCACGCCTGAAAGAGTGCCAAGTCCGGCTCGCGGCGAGCCATACGATGGCGAGGTGAACTCCGCTTCCCCCACCGGCATCCAGGTGCACCTCCAGCTCGGCGACGTCAGCGCCCAGATCGCTCAGGTCGGCGCGTCGCTCCGCGCCCTCCGCATCGGCGCGGTCGATCTGATCCCCCCGTATCCGCTCGACGCTCCGACACCCTCCTGTTCGGGGGTCGTGCTCGCCCCCTGGCCGAACCGGGTGCGCGACGGACGGTGGGATGACCGCGGCACGGAGCGGCAGCTCGCGATCACCGAGCCGAAGTTCCGGAACGCCAGCCACGGACTGCTGCGCTTCACCTCCTACGACATCTCCGAGACCGCATCAGCGGCGACGCTGACCGCGACGATCGTGCCGCAGACCGGTTACCCGTATCTCGTCGAGACGAGCGTGACCTATGTGCTGCGGGCCGACGGCATCGACGTCACGCACGCCCTCACGAACCGGTCGGCCACTGCGGCACCGGTCGCCCTCGGCACGCATCCCTTCTTCATGATCGGCGATGTGGACACGCAGGATCTCGTGCTGCGCGTGCCGGCGCAGACGGCATTCGACACGGACGAGCGGATGCTGCCCACCGGATCGCGCCCGGTCGACGCGGCGCTGCGCGACGGCATCCGCCTGGGCGACACGAGCCTCGACACCGGGTTCGCCGATCTCGATCGCGACCCCGACGGACTCGTCCGGCACTCGCTCACCGCGCCGGACGGTCGCCGCCTCACGGTCTGGCAGGGTGCCGGCTTCGACTTCGTGCAGGCGTTCACGACCGACAAGTACCCCGGACAGCCGCTGGCGGTCGCGATCGAGCCGATGACGGCCCCCGCGGACGCGCTGAACAGCGGCGCCGGCATCCGCCACCTCGATCCCGGCGAGACCTGGACGCTCGAGTGGGGCATCACGCTCGACTGACTCCCCGGCGCCGCGGGCACGATTCAGCGCCGATACGCCGATGCCCGCCCGGGAATCGATTCCGGGCGGGCATCGGGCTCAGCCGTGCTGAATCGCAGACGGGGCGGCGATCACTCGCCGCGCTCGCGAAGCTCCCGACGGGTCAGCTGCGGGGCCTGCGGCAGACCCGCGCCGGCACCGGCACCGGCACCGGCCAGTGCCACATCGCCGGCAGGTACAGGGCCGTCGGACGGCTCGCGGTCGGCCGACGCTGAGCCGTCGTCGCCCGATCCCGCCCTGCGGGCACGACGCCGCTCCTTCGCACCCTCGACGAGGTTGTAGAGGGTCGGCAGCACGATCAGCGTCAGCACGGTCGAGGAGATGAGTCCGCCGATCACGACGATCGCGAGCGGCTGCGAGATGAATCCGCCGTGTCCGGTGATGCCGAGCGCCATCGGGGTGAGCGCGAAGATGGTCGCGAGGGCCGTCATCAGGATCGGCCGCAGACGCTTCTCGCCACCCGCCTTGACGGCATCGATCGTCGACAGACCCTTCTCCCGGTACTGGTTCACCAGGTCGATGAGGACGATCGCGTTCGTCACCACGATGCCGATGAGCATCAGGACACCGATCAGCGAGGCGACGCCGAGCGGCACGCCCGTGACGATCTGCAGCAGGATCGCACCGGTCGCCGCGAACGGCACCGACACCAGCAGCAGCAGCGGCTGGCGCAGCGACTTGAACGTCGCCACCATCACCACGTAGACGATGAGGATCGCCGCCAGCATCGCCAGACCCAGCTGCGAGAACGAGTCGGCCTGCTGCGAGGCGACACCGCCGACCTCGGCGGAGGCGCCGTCGGGCAGGTCGACCGCAGCGAGCGCCGCGGTCACCGAGGCGGTGGCGGTGGCGAGGTTGTCGGATGCCGGGGGCACGGTGATCGTCGCGGTGCGGCGTCCCTGCTCGGTGGTGATCGACGTCGGCCCGTTGCGCTCCTCGACGGAGGCGATGTCCTGCAGCTGCACGACGCCGAGTGCCGTCGGGATCGCGAGCTCGCGCAGCGCCTGCGCCGTGGTGGGCGGCTCGGACGACGCCAGGTAGACGGTCAGCGCGGTGTCGTCGATCTCGATCGAGCCGAGCTGCTCGGGGCGCATCGTGTTCGACACGATCGCTCCGACGGCGACCTCGGACAGACCGCGCTGGGCGGCCGCGTCGCGGTCGACGACCACGGCGAGGTACGGCAGAGCGGCGGCGAGGTTGTCGGTGATCTGGCCGATGCCGTCACGGTCCTTCAGCTCGTCGATGACGGCCGTCGTCGCGGTCTGAAGGTCGTCGGAGCCGGATGCCGAGACCGTGATCTCGATGTCGCTGGAGCCGAGTCCGGCCGATGCCGCGACCGACACCTCGCCGACGTCGGTGAGGTCCTCGATCGCGCTCTGCACCGACGCGCGCAGCTTCTCCTGGTCGGCGTCGCCGTCGGTGAGCACCGAGTAGGTCACGCCGGCGCCGCCCGAGAAGGCGTCGCGCAGCGCCGAGCCGCTCGATCCGATCGATGCCTGCACGTGGGTGACGCCCTTGATGTCCAGCAGCGCGTCCTCGACGGCGATGGCCGCCTGGGACTTGGTCTCCAGGCTCGCCGTGGGTCCGAGGTCCTGCGTGACGGTCATCGTGTTCTGACCGGAGTCGCTGAGGAAGTTGATCTTCATCAGCGGCGCCGCCGCGACGGTCGCACCGAGCACGATGACGGCGAGGATCACCGTGATGCCGGAGTGCTTGAGCGTCCACGCCAGGATCGGGCGGTATCCGCGCTGGAGTCGGGTCGGAGGAGCATCCTGGTGCTCCGGGTCGATCTGCACGCCGTTCTCGTCGAGCAGCGGTTTGCCCGGGCGGAGGAACCAGTAGGCGAGCACCGGGACGATCGTCAGCGAGACGAGCAGCGAGGCGACCATCGCGATCGACACGGTGACCGCGAACGGACGGAAGAGCTCTCCGACCACGTCGCCGACGAACACGATCGGCAGGAACACCGCGACCGTTGTGATGGTGGAGGCAGTGACCGCCATCGCGACCTCGCGCACCGCGAGGCGGATCGCGTCTCCCTTGTCGGCGTCGCCGACGTAGTGGCGTTTGATGTTCTCGATCACGACGATCGAGTCGTCGACGACGCGACCGATCGCGATCGTGAGGGCGCCGAGCGTGAGGACGTTCAGCGAGTACCCGAACGCCTGCAGTCCGATGAACGTGATGAGCACGCTCGTCGGGATCGAGATCGCCGTCACGAGGGTCGAGCGGATCGAGAAGAGGAACACCAGGATGACCAGCACGGCGAAAACGAGACCGAGGAGTCCTTCGACGGCCAGCGTCTCGATCGATTGCTGGATGAAGGGCGCCTGATCGAAGATGATCGTGAAGTCGGCATCGGGGAACGTCTTGCCGATCTCGTCCAGAGCGGCGATCACGCCCTGCGAGACATCGACCGTGTTGGCGGCGGGCAGCTTGGTGATCGAGATCGAGAGCGCGTCCTTGCCGTCGACGCGAGAGATAGAGGAGACCGGGTCGGACTCCTGCACGACGGTGGCGACATCGCCGATCGACTGGTCGGAGCCGACCAGGGGAAGGGCTGCGAGCTCCTCCACCGAGGTGATCTTCGCACCGGTCTGCACCGTGAGCGTCTGGCCGTTCTCGGTGATGTCTCCACCCGGGAACAGTGTGCCGTTCTGCTGCAGAGCCGTGCTGATCGCCTGCGTGCTCTGCCCTGCGGCGGCGAGCTTCGCGAGATCGGGGGTGATCGTGATGCGCTGTCCGACGCCGCCGATGATCTGGGCGGCGTTGACTCCGTCGACGTCCTCGAGGTCGGGGATCGCGATGTTCTGAAGTTCGGCCTGAGCGTTCTCGGCGTCGTCGAAGCCGGTGACCGCGACCTGGATCACCGGGAAGTCGTCGATCGACACCGTCAGGACCTGCGGGCTGAGGTCGTCGGGCAACTGACCCGAGATGCGGTTGATCGCCTGCTGGATCTTCTGCTCGGCTGTCGCGAGGTTGGTGCCGTA
>NZ_JBEOUR010000066.1:0-18580 GCF_040302605.1 Microbacterium sp. NPDC097977 | reverse complement strand
GCCGCATCGTCGTCGACGATCTCGATGCCGATGCCGGACTCGTCGTCCGCGGCGGTCGCCGACGGTGCGGCACCGAAGGCAGGCCCGCACAGTGCGACGACGACGGCGGCGACCGCCGCTCTGGCCCACCATCCCGATTCTCGGTGCACCGGAACCCGGCGTGCCGAGGCGGTCCGATGTCGAGAATCCTTGCGCACGCGCACTCGATCAGATGACGGAGTGCGTGAGTACAGCGGCGTAGCTGTCGGCGAGAGCGTCCGACGGAATCACGAACGAGACGACAGCATCCCAGGACGCCGCGTTCTGCCCCGTCACCGCAGTGGCGGTCTGGACCACACTCGGGCCCGCGCCTGTCGCCGTCGTCTCGGTGACGGTGACGGTACCCGTCGTCGTCGCCGCGGCCGGGTCGTACGTGAAGCCGGAGGCGGGAATCGAGATGCCACCCTCGGTCTCGGGGGTCAGGTCGCCCATCGACACCGAGGTGACCCAGCCGAGGACACCCGCCCGGTCATCGGTGACAGCCACTCCCGCGAGCGTGGCCGATGCGGTCCCGCCCGGAGAGACCGAACCCAGATCGAAGGACGCGGGTGCCGAGATCGACAGGGCTCCGCCGTCGACCTGCGCCTGAACGGGCGTCGAGTCGTCGGCTCCGCTCGCCGAGTGCACCCCGACGACACCCAGTGCTCCTGCTGCCGCCAGAACGCAGGCAGCCTTCCATGACCGATTCATTTTTCCCTCTCATTTCAGCAGACGATCGTCTGCTGAAATGAATCTACCCGTGATCACCGCTCCCACAAACTCGAGCCTGCGGAAGACCGCCCGATTCAGCGAGTACCGTGCATAGGTGGGTTCCCGATTTGATCAGAAAGCGGCGACGAGAGAGAGCATCCTTCTCGCCGCTGCTCAGCAGTTCGCCGAGCACGGGTACGCGGCGACATCGATCTCGGGCATCGCCGCCCGGATGGGCAAGCCGAAGTCCGCTCTGAGCTACAGCCAGTTCCGTTCCAAGCTGGACATCGCCAACGCGATCGTCGAGCGCCAGCTCGAGGTGTGGAAGCTGCTCATCGAGCGCGTCGAGCACGCGGACCCGGGCCTGCCGCGTCTTCTCACCCTCCTCGTCAGCGCCGCGGCGGACGCGCGGACGAGCCCGTTCGGCCCCGCGGCCATTCGACTCGTCCTCGAAAGTCGTGAGCACCGCCTCTTCGACCTGCTCTACACCGGACAGAGCTGGTTCGAGTACGCGTACGCGCAGGTCGGTGAAGCCGTCGCTCTCGGGCAGCTTCCTCCCGCGACAGATCCGCGCGAGGTCGGCTACCTTATCCTGAGCGCGAGCTTCGGGGTCTACGAGGCGAACAAGAACGGATTCCGCCTCGTCGATCCCGACCGCGCCCTCCGGATGCTCTGGACCGGATTGCTCAGAGAGGCCGGCGTCGCCGACCCGGCCGCCATCGTCGACGACGTGCACGCGGTCGCGCTCGACGTCGAGTACTGACAGGCGATCGCCCGTTCGTCGGCCTCGGATGCGCGTGTGGTTCTCGAGATGAGCGAGGCGCGTTCTAGGGTTGACCCGTTCTCCTCCGGACGAGCACCCGTCGGGCTCCGGACCGATCGGATGCCATGAACACCTCCCACGATTCGAGGATTCGATGACCACGCAGCCGCCTCCGCCTCCGCAGCCGCCGCAGTATCCGTCGCCTCCGCCGGCTCCGTACGCGGTGTTCTCGGGCATGCTCGGCGACAACGCCTCCGACGGCTGGCTGCTCGCGCGGGCGGAGGTCAGCAACGGCCTCATCACCCTCTGGGTCGAGCTGCCGAGCGGCTGGACCCAGTACTTCAGCGTCAGGGCCGACGAGGTCACGGTGAAGTCGGCTGCGCAGCGCATCACGCTGGTCGTCCGCGGACAGAGCTATCCGCTGCTCGCCGACGCCCGCGCCGTGGGCAGAGCCATCGGGCTCGGCGTCGTCGGCGGCGTCGCCGACGTCGTCGACAAGCCGGGTCTCGAGATCGGAGCCGACCTCGGTCGCGGCGCCAACGTCGCCGGTGCTGCGCGCGCCTTCCAGCAGGGGGGAGGGCCCGAATTCCTCGTTGCGGCGCGGCAGTCGGGTGCGCGAACCTCGAGACTCGGCTACGGCCCCTTGCTTGCGATCGGCTGCGGGGGAGGACTGCTCGTCGTCGTCCTGGTCACCGTGATCACGGTGGTGGCGATCAACTTCTGAGGTCCTGACGCGTCAGGACGGTGCTGCTCCCGTGGACTCTCGGATGACGAGGGTCGTCTCGAGGGGAGCGTCCGTGCGCTCGTCCTCCGCACCGGCGAGTATCTCGAGCAGACGCTCGACGGCGCGAGCGCCTGCCGCGGTGAGCTGCGCGCGAACGGTGGTCAGCGGGGGTGTGATGAGTTCGCTGCCGAAGATGTCGTCGAAGCCCGAGACGCTGAGGTCACGGGGAACCACGAGTCCCTGCTCGGCCGCGGCCTGCATCAGCCCGATGGCGATCAGATCGTTGAACCCGATGACCGCGGTCGCCCGCGAGGCGATCACCCGTCGGAGCGCATCGCGGCCCCCCTCGATGGTCGGCGCGTTGTGCCCCACCTCGGTCAGTGCCATGCCTCTGTGCTCGGCCCCCTCGAGAAGGCGTTCGAAGCGTCGTGCGGAGATCCACGACGTCGACGGCCCCGCGACGTAGACGAGCGCCCGATGGCCGAGTCCGTCGAGATGCGTGAGAAGCGCGTCGACGCCGCTGTCGATGTCGGGCAGCACACCGCTGACGC
The DNA here is from genome assembly GCF_040302605.1 of Microbacterium sp. NPDC097977. NCBI lineage: Bacteria > Bacillati > Actinomycetota > Actinomycetes > Micrococcales > Microbacteriaceae > Microbacterium > Microbacterium sp. NPDC097977. The sequence goes on along the minus strand of NZ_JBEOUR010000066.1, from coordinate 15,813 downwards.
CGTCGACGGCCCGGTTGATGAGCACGGCGGGCTTCTTGGCCGCGAGAGCCGTGATGCGTTCGTTCGACAGACGCGTCGTGGCGAGCACCACCCCGTCGACGCTGGGCAGCAGACGCTCGATGGTCTCGGCCTCGGCCTCGTCGGACTCCTGCGACTCGGCGATCACCAGCGTGTACCCCGCCTCGGCGGCTGTCTTCTCCGCACCTCGGACGATGCCGAAGATCACCGGGTTCGTGATGTCGGCCACGACCAGAGCGAGCGTCTGGCGCCGCCCCGTCGGCAGCGCACGCGCCATGGGGTTGAAGCGGAAGTCGAGCTGGTCCGCTGCCGCCCGGATGCGCGCCTCCGTCTTCGCGCTGACCCTGCCCGGCTTCGACAGTGCTCGGGAGACGGTCGAAGGGTTCACTCCCGCCAGCTCGGCGATGTCGTAGATCGTGGGCGCCTTCGTGCTTCGAGACGGAGTCTCAGACATGCGCAGCCATCCGCTCCGCGCGCGCGAGCGTCGCCGACGGGGTGAGGGATGGAGATGGGGACATGAGACGATCTTCGCGCGAAGCGGGGGGAGAGTCCAACACGGTCATCGGGACCCCTGCCCGGCGGCGCGGAAGATCTGCGTTCTCGCCTCCGCGAGCACGGCGAGCACCGAGAGCGTGGCGTCGGCATCATGCTCCGGATGCTGAAGATGACCACTCCGCACAGCCTCGTGCACGGAACGGATCATCGGGGTGTAGCCGTGACCCTCGAGAGGCAGGACGAGCTCCTCCGGACGCTCGAAGAGCGCGGGGACGTCGCCGGAGTGGATCCGTGCCCTGTGGCCCGCCCAGAACATGCCCTCGATAGTCGCCCACCCCCTCGACCCGCTGACGGCAGCCGTCGGATCGACGAAGGCGAGCGCGGACACTGCGGCCTGCGAGAGTCCCGATTCATGGCGCAGGGTCAGAGCCGCCGAGACATCCACGCCGTCACGCACCTGACCGGTCGCCTCGACCCCTGTGACCGGTCCGAGCGCCCAGGTCGCCAGAGTCGTCGTGTAGATCGCCTGGTTCAGGATCACGCTCCCGCCGAGTTCCGCGCTCCAGCGGCTGCCGCCCGGCGGGAAGGGCGCTCCGAACCCGCCGCGCACGTGGCTCACCTCTCCGAAGTCCCCGGACAGAGCGCGCCGCATCACCTCCCGGTGCAGCGGATTGAACTTCATCCACATGCCCTCCATCGCGAACCTGCCGTGGGCGGTGGCGCAGTCGAACACCTCGGCGGCCTCTGCATCCGACATCGCCATCGGCTTCTCGACCAGCACGTGCTTTCCCGCCGACAGCAGCTGCACGGCGAGCGCCGCATGCGTCGCGGCGGGGGTGGCGATGTAGGCGATGTCGACATCGTCCGCGGCGAGCACAGCTGCGAGATCCGTCGTCCCGACTGTCTCGTGCCTCCGCGCGAAGCCCGCCAGGCGTTCGCGGTCTCGTCCCCAGGCGCGGGTGATCGTCCCCTCGGCCGCACGGATGTCGGAAGCGAACGAGTCGGAGATCTTTCCCGTGCCGATCACCGCCCAGCGCAGCCCCTCGGCGGCAGCGGTCACCGTGCGCCACCTCGCGTGCGAGCCGTCACGCCGTGCGTTCCGCATCCATCAGCGCCCGGCGGGCGAGGCGTCGCTCCTGCTGGCGCCGAGGATCGGCGACGGGTGCCGCGAGGAGGAGCTTGCGCGTGTACGGATCATCGGGATCCGAGGTGACCTTGGCCGCAGGGCCCGTCTCGACCATGTCGCCGCGGTAGAGCACCGCCACTCGGTGGCTGATGTGCCGCACGACGGTGAGGTCGTGGGAGACGAACAGATACGCCACACCCGTCGCCCGCTGGATCTCGACGAAGAGGTCGAGCACGCGGGCCTGCGTCGAGAGGTCGAGGGCCGACACGGGCTCATCGCACACGATGAGGCGGGGGCGGGGCGCGAGCGCCCGCGCGATGGCCACCCGCTGCCGCTGTCCTCCGGAGAACTCTCGCGGCAGCCTCTCGATCGCGTCGGACGGCAGACCGACCTGGTCGAGGAGCGTGCGGACCTGGGCGCGCGCGTCGCGTCCCGTCGCTCCCTGCACGATCAGGGGCTCGGCGAGGATGTCGCCGATGGTCATGGCCGGGTTGAGCGACGTGTACGGATCCTGGAAGACGACCTGGATGTCCTTCGAGAGCTTCCGCCTCGCGGCGCCCGACACGGTGGTGATGTCCTCGCCGGCGAAGCGGATGGACCCGCCGGATGCGCGGACGAGGCCCAGCACGGCGCGGCCGATGGTCGTCTTGCCGGAGCCGGACTCTCCGACCAGTCCGAGGGTCTCGCCGGCGGCCACGTCGAGGGAGACGCCGTGCAGGACCTCGACCGGAGCCGCGCGGAACCCCCGGGCGGGGAAGGCGACGCGCAGATCGCGCACTTCGAGCAGGCTCATTTCGTGTCTCCTTCGACAGCGGCGGGCGGGGCATCGGCACGGACCGATTCCTCTTCGAGGATGGAGCCGAGCAGCATCTGCGTGTACGGATGCTGAGGGTGATCGAAGATCTCGAGGGTCGTCCCCGCCTCCACGATGGATCCGTTCTGCATGACGGCGATGCGGTCGCAGACATCGGCGACGACGCCGAAGTTGTGCGTGACCAGGAGGACGGCCATGTCGAGCTCGGCCTGGAGGTCGCGCAGGAGGTCGAGGATCTCCGCCTGGACCGTCACGTCCAGGGCCGTGGTCGGCTCGTCGGCGATGAGCAGCTTCGGTCGGCTCGCGACGGCGCCGGCGATGAGGGCGCGCTGCGCCATGCCGCCGGAGATCTCGTGCGGGTAGGAGTCGAAGGTCCTCTGCGGATCCGCGATGCCCACGCGGGCGAGGAGCGAGAGGACCAGATCCTTCGCCTCCGCCTTCGACATGCTGCTGGACGAGCGGACGCCCTCGACCAGCTGCACGCCGACGCGGTAGCTGGGGTCGAGATTCGACATCGGCTCCTGGGGGATGTACGCGATCTCGCGTCCGCGGAGGGTGCGCATGCGCGCCTCGGGGAGTCCTACGAGCTCACGGCCGTCGAACACGATGGAGCCGCTGGTGATGATCGCCTCGTTCGGCAGCACTCCGAGAGTGGCGAACGCGGTCTGCGACTTGCCGGATCCGGACTCGCCGACCAGCCCGACGACTTCCCCGCGATTGATCTTGAGGTCGACGCCGCGCACGACTTCGGCGATCCCGCCGGAGGTCTGCGGATAGGCGATGGCGAGGTTCCTGATCTCCACGAGGTTGCGGGCGTCGACCACCTCGTCCTCGTCGGCGGATTGCTCGGCGCTCGGTGCCGCGCCGATGCGCGCGGCCTTGGGCTTGGCCCCCTCGAAGGCGTCGCGCAGCGAATTGCCCAGCAGTACCAGCGATGCGGTGATGACACCCAGCAGGAGGCTCGGCCAGAGGAACTGGGTGGGGGCGATGTAGAGGTTGCGGAAGCCGGAGGCGATCATCGCCCCGAAGCTCGGGATCTCGATCGAGCCGACTCCGAGGAAGGCGAGACCGGACTGGACGCCGATGCTCGTTCCCGCGAGGAAGGCGGCGGCGATGATGATCGGTCCCCGCACCACGAAGAGCACATGTCGGCCGAGGATGCGCAGGTTTCCCAGACCTGACACCCGTGCGGCATCGACGTAGAGCTCGTTCTTGACCCCGAGCACGAGGTTGCGGACGATCCGGTAGATGCCTGGCGCCAGCAGGACGCCGAAGATGAGCATGGTCGGTCGGTAGTCGCCGCGGGTGACGGGCATCAGGATGATCAGCAGCAGGACGCCGGGGAAGGTCATGATCAGGCTGAAGACCCACTCGGTGGCCGACTGCGTGATCCGCCCGAAGTAGCCGCCGACGAGACCGCCCAGAACGCCGACGACGAGCGCCACGCTCGTTCCCAGCAGTGCGGCTATCACCGCGGTGTTGATGGAGTGCAGCAGCCTGGCGAAGATGTCACGCCCCGACTCGTCGGCCCCGAGCAGGAATCCGGGAGTGCCCACGGGGGCATTGATGGCGTTCAGGTCCGTCTGGTTCGGACCATGAGAGGTGAGGAAGGGCGTGAGCAGGCCGAGGAGCACGATGATGACCAGAAGGCTGATCGTGATGACGGCCTGCGGGTCGCGCAGCAGCTTCTTCCACACCGGGGTCCGCGACGACCGTGTCGCGGTGGCGATGGCTTCGGTGCCGGGAACGCGCACCGTCCGCGTGGTGGGATCGTTGGGGAGCGTCACTGGACTCTCGCTTTCGGGTTCAACCAGCCATTGGCGAGGTCGGTGATGAGGTTGACGACGAAGACCAGGAGCACGCCGAAGGCGGTGATGGCCATGATGACCGGGATGTCACCCTGGAGCGAGGCGTTGAACGCGAAGCTGCCGTAGCCCGGCAGGGCGAACACGTTCTCGATGATGAGCGAGGACCCGAACATCGAGATGAACTCGAGGGACAGCACGGTCAGTGCGGGACTGCCGGCGTTTCGCAGCGCATGCCGGATGACGATCGACGACGTCGACACTCCGCGGGTGCGCAGGGTGCGCACGTAGTCGCGACGGAGCTCGTCGATCATGCGTCCTCGCACCTGGGCCGCGAGGTTCGCGACGCCGCCGACCACGAGGACGATCACCGGGATGGTGATGCTGCGCACCCACGCCAGAGGATCGTCCGTGAGCGGGGTGAAGCCGGTCGCCGGCAGCCACTTCAGCTGCACGGAGAAGATGACGACGAGGCCGATCGCGAGAAGGAGCCCCGGCACGATGTATCCGACGAGCGAGATCACCTGCGCCGTGCGGTCGGCGGCTCCTCCGCGCGATGCCGCCCACACGCCGAGCAGCGTCGAGAGGACTGCAGTGATGAGAAGGGCCGGCACGATGAGGGAGAGCGTCACCAGCAGGCGCTGGATGACCGACGGTGCGACCGGCAGCGACGTGTACACCGAGACCCCGAAGTCGCCCTGCACCGCGTGGAGGAGCCACTCGAAGTACTGCACGACGAGAGGGCGGTCCCAGCCTCGGGCGTTCATGAGGTCGGCGACCGACTGCGGCGTCGCAGAGGGGCCGAGGATCGTGTACGCCGCCGCTTCGAACGAGCTCCCGAGCAGCAGGAACGTGATGAAGGTCACGAGCAGCGCGAGGACGAGACCCGTGAGGAGCCTGCGCAAGATGTAGAGGGTCATGATCTGTCCTGGTTCGATCCCGAGAGGTGATGCGGATGGAGGGTGCGAGAGGCTGTGGTCATCATGTTCGCACCGGGGAGAACGTGTTCATCGCCGTCTCGACGGAGGACACGAACGCGGCACTCGCGGCGAGTGCGGGTGACACCGCTCCGACCATGGTCGAGATGTCCGCGTCGGGAGGCGTCGGTGAGCCGAGCAGCCCGTCGCGGCCCGCCTGGATCCAGGCGGCCACCGCTGTCGCGCCGCCGGGAGCCGAGCGCCCGGCGGCCAGTTCGCGAAGTGCCACCGGAGCCACCCGCAGCGCGAGCTTCAGCTGCGAGTGGAGGGCGATCTGACTCAGGCGATGCTCTATGCGTCGGTTCGCGAACCTGCTGACGAGGTCGGCGCGATAGCGATCGGGATCGACGGAGGAGGGGAGATGCGCGGCCGCCTCGTCCCAGAACGTCTCGACAGCCCGCCGGCACTCGTCGTCGACGATGGCGTCGGCGACCGAGACGTGTCCGCGCAGCAGCCCGAGGCAGGCGAGCAGCGTGTGCGCGCCGTTCAGCATCCACAGCTTGCGGTCCTCCCACGGTGCCAGCTCGTCGACGAACGTCGCTCCGGCGGTGTGCCACTCCGGGCGGCCCGCGGGGAAATCGCCCTGGATCACCCAGTCGCTGAACGGCTCGGCGATGACCGGCGCCCGATCACCCAGAGGAGCTCCCAGCTCCGCGAGCTCCTCGTCCGACACGCTCGGGGTGATGCGGTCGACCGAGCTCGACGGGAACGACGCCGTCTGCGCGAGCCAGGTGCCGAAGGCCTCGTCGATGCTGTGCGCCCACGAGAGGAGCCCGCGGCGCAGCATCCCGCCGTTGTCCGGCAGGTTGTCGCACGACATCACCGCTACGGCACCCGCTCCCGAACGTCGTCTGTGCTCGAGGGCGAGCAGCAGGCGTCCGAGGGCTGTGGTCGTCGTGGCGGTCTTCGGGTCGGCGCCCCGGAGGATCACGTCGCGCAGGGCCGCGTCGTCGGACACGACCTCGGGGTCGTCCGCGTCGTGCAGGCCGTCCGCAGCGAGCCGATAGCCTCTCTCGGTCACCGTCAGCGAGATGATGGCCGTGTCCGGCGCCGCGACATCGTCGAGGAACTCGGGCAGCTCGTCTCCCGATCGCGCACTCACGATGCTGGACACGACCTGCATCCGGTCGCCCTCGTCGCCGCGCTCGACCAGGGTGTAGAGGCCGTCCTGTGCCGACAGCGCGTCGGCGAGAGCGCGCGAGCGACCCGTGTAGGCGGAGATGCCCCATCGGTCGGAATCGGCGGAGCGATCGGTGTACCAGGCGAGGTGGGAGCGGCTGAACGCGCCAAGCCCCAGGTGCACGATCCGCACCGGCGGAGCGCTCGCGGAGCGGCTCAGGAGCGCGGTCACAGCTTGAACACCCGTCTCGGGAGTGCATCGACGGACTCGCCGATCACCCGCCGCGCTGCGGCCTCCGACAGTCGGCCCTCGCCGACGAGACGGGCGAGGAACGCCGCATCGGCCCGGCGAGCGGTGTCATGCCGTGCAGGGATCGAGAGGAAGGCGCGGGTGTCGTCGATGAATCCCGAGCTGCGGGTGAACCCGGCGGTCTCGGTGACGGCTGAGCGGAATCTGTTCATCGCATCGGGAGCGTCGAGGAACCACCAGGGTGCTCCGACGTAGACCGAGGGGTAGAAGCCCGCGAGGGGCGCGAGTTCCCGCGAGTACGCGGTCTCATCGACGGTGAACAGCACCAGGTGCAGGTCGCGGGCGAGTCCGAAGCGCTCGAGGAGCGGGCGAAGCCCGCGTGTGAAGTCCGTGGACACCGGGATGTCGTGGCCCGAGTCAGGGCCGAAGGAGCGGAAGGTCGCGGTGCTGTGATTGCGGAGGACGCCGGCGTGCACGGTCATCACCAGCCCGTCGTCGACGCTCATTCCGGCCATCTGCAGCAGCATGTGGCCCCGGAACACGCGCCGCTCCTGCGCTGTCGCCGAGCCGGCCCGCACCGACGAGAAGAGCGCGTCCGCGTCGTGCGGATCGAGGTCGACCGTGAAGGGCTCTTCCACGCCGTGATCGGCGGAGACCGCACCATGGGCGATGAAGTGCGCACGTCGAGCGCGTAGGGCCTCGAGATAGCCGGCGAACGTCGACGGCTGGGACTCGGCTTCGAGCAGGCGGGCGACGTCGTCGGCGAAACCCTCCGCGTCGGGATCGACGTAACGGTCGGGACGGAAGGTCGGCAGGACCCTGCCGCCGACGGCTCCGCGGAGCGCGTCGTGCTCGGCGAGGTCGGAGAGGGGGTCGTCGGTGGTCGCCAGCACGTCGATGCCGAAGGAGTCGAAGAGCGCGCGGGGGCGGAACTCCGGGGTGCGCAGCAGTGCGGCCACGCGCTCGTACTCACGGTCGGCGTTGGCTTCGCCGAGGTCTTCATCGAAGCCCAGCAGCCCGAAGAACTCCTCTCGCAGCCAGTGCGCCGACGCGGTGCCCTCGAGGACGTGCCAGTGGGCGGCGAAGATCCTCCAGGCGTCGCGCGGATCCACCTGATGACCCCCCAGGCCCAGACGGTCGAGGTCGACACCGGAGGCGTGCAGCAGGCGGGTGATGTAGTGATCGTCGCGCAGCAACAGGCTCGTCGGATTCTCGAACGGCTCGTCGTGCGACAGCCACTCGACGGGGACATGGCCGTGCGGCGAGATGATTGGGGCGCCCGCGACGGATTCGTAGAGATCCCGGGAGATCTCGCGAGTGCGCGGATCGACGGGGAAGAGGCGATCCGGGTCACGGCGTCGTGGCTGAAGCATGCGGATCAGTCTGGCTCTTTGGCAACCGAATGTCAATCGGTTGCCGTTCTGTTTTCAGGGATACTGGGGAATCCCGCCTGCTGTGCGGCAATCGCTTGCCAATGATCGGTCATCATGATTCACTGAAGTCTCCACCGCAGCGCCGCGGCTCTCGTCGGCGCCGATCGAAGGACAGCAGAATGTTCATCACCTCAGCCGAAGTCATCGTCACGAGCCCGGACAGGAACTTCGTGACACTCAAGCTCACGACCGATGACGGGCACACCGGACTCGGCGACGCCACCCTGAACGGACGCGAGCAGGCAGTGGTCGCGTACCTCGCCGAGCACGTCGTGCCGCTGCTGCTGGGACGAGACGCGCACAGCATCGAGGACACCTGGCAGTTCCTCTACCGCTCCGCCTACTGGCGCCGGGGGCCGGTCACCATGGCCGCGATCGCCGCCGTCGACATGGCGCTCTGGGACATCAAGGGCAAGGTCGCGGGCCTGCCGGTGTACCAGCTCCTCGGTGGGGCCTCGCGACGAGGGCTCCTGGCCTACGGCCACGCCAGCGGACGTGACCTGCCCGAACTCTTCGACAGTGTTCGTGCGCACCTCGAGAAGGGGTACCGCGCCATCCGGATCCAGTCCGCGGTCCCCGGCCTGACGTCGATCTACGGGATCGCCTCCAACGCCACGTACGAGGCGAACAGCGGAGTGCGCTACGACCACGAGCCCGCGCAGCGCGGAGGTCTGCCGAACGAGGAGGACTGGGACACGCGCAGCTACCTGCGGCACATGCCGACCGTCTTCGAGGCGGTGCGCAACGAGTTCGGTCCCGAGCTGCCGCTGCTGCACGACGGACACCACAGGATGACGCCCATCCAGGCGGCGCAGCTCGGCAAGAGCCTCGAGCCCTACGACCTGTTCTGGCTGGAGGACTGCACCCCGGCGGAGAACCAGGAGGCCCTGCGTCTCGTGCGTCAGCACACCACCACGCCCCTGGCGATCGGCGAGATCTTCAACACCGTCTGGGACTACCAGCAGATCATCCGGGAGCAGCTGATCGACTACGTCCGCTCCGCCGTGACGCACACCGGTGGCATCACCCACCTCAAGAAGGTGCTCGACTATGCGGCGCAGTACCAGATCAAGTCGGGGATGCACGGTCCGACCGACATCTCTCCGGTGGGCATGGCTGCGGCGATGCATCTGGGACTGTCGATCCACAACTTCGGCATCCAGGAGTACATGGAGCACGGGCAGAAGACCGACGCGGTCTTCCAGCAGAGCTTCTCCTGGGTCGACGGGCATCTGCACCCGGGCGACGCTCCCGGGCTGGGCGTCGAGCTCGACATGGACGAGGCCGGCCGCTATCCGTACCAGCGCGCCTATCTGCCCTTCAACCGCCTCGCCGACGGCACGGTGCACGATTGGTGACCTCGCCGACGTCGCGCGATCTCCGAGATGATGGAGATGACCGGTCGACGGATCTGGATCGATTCACTGTTGGCAACCGATTGACAAAATGCACCGCTCCCGGCGGTCGAGAGGATGCATCATGCTGACCCCCCGAAGCACGCCCTCCCGCGACATCCGATCACTCGACGGGCTGTGGCTCTTCGCTCTGGATCATGAGGTGTCCGAGACGCCGTGGACCACGACGCTGCCGGTGACTCGGCAGGCACCCGTCCCCTCGAGCTACAACGACGTCTTCGTCGACCCCGCGATCCGCGACCACGTGGGCGTCGTGTGGTACCAGCGCGAGATCGCGGTGCCGGCGACGTGGCGGGACGAGCGGATCGTGCTGCGCGTCGATGCCGCCACCCACAGGGGCGCGGTCTACGTGGGCGACACCCTGGTGGCGGAGCACGACGGCGGCTACACGCCCTTCGAAGCCGACATCACGGATCACGTCGAGGCGGGGACCGCCGTCCGCGTCTCCATCGCCGTCGACAACCGGCTCACGTGGGAGACGATCCCGCCAGGGCTCGTGGTCCCCGGTGAGAACGGTCGGGACACGCAGGTGTACCGCCACGACTTCTTCAACTACGGGGGCCTGCCTCGGAGCGTGCGGCTCTACTCCACCCCGCGGCAGCACATCACCGACATCCGGGTGGACACGGCGGTACGGGATGACGGCGTCGCCGTCATCACGTACACCGCCGGGCTCAGCGCGGAGATGCCCGTGTCGGTGACGCTCGTCGACGAGGAGGGCGTCGAGGTCGGCCGCTCTCTCGGAGCGACCGGCGAGATCATCGTCGACTCGCCGCATCTGTGGCAGCCGGGCGCGGCCTATCTCTACGACCTGGTGGTCCGCGCCGAGGGCGACTCGCGTGATGAGTACACGCTGCCCGTCGGCATCCGCACGGTCGAGGTGCGAGGGCAGCAGTTCCTCATCAACGGCGAGCCGTTCTACTTCACGGGGTTCGGCAAGCACGAGGACGCGGACATCAGAGGCAAGGGTCACGACAACGCCGTCATGGTGCGGGACTTCGAGCTCCTGGGGTGGATCGGGGCCAACTCGTTCCGCACCTCGCACTACCCGTACGCGGAGGAATGGCTCGACTACGCGGACCGACACGGGATCGTCGTCATCGACGAGACCGCGGCCGTCGGTCTGAACATCAACATGGCGGCGGGACTGCTGGGCGGAGCGACGCAGCCCACGTTCTCGCCGGAGACCATGAACGACCGCACCCGGGAGTCGCACGCGCAGGGTATCCGCGAGCTCATCGCGCGGGATGCGAATCACCCGTCGGTGGTCATGTGGTGCATCGCGAACGAGCCGGCGTCGGCCGAAGACGGGGTGCGCGAGTACTTCGAGCCCCTGGTGCAGCTCACCCGAGAGCTCGATCCCTCGCGCCCCGTCACCTTCGCGAACCAGGGCGCCGCGCGCTATGACAACGACCTCATCGTCGACCTCTTCGATGTCATCTGCCTGAACCGGTACTTCGGCTGGTACGAGACGACCGGCGACCTGGTGGCGGCCGAGAAGGCTCTCGAGGAGGAGCTGACGGGGTGGGCGGCGCATCACGACAAGCCGATCATCATGACCGAGTACGGTGTCGACACCCTCAGCGGTCTGCACAGCGTCGCCGAGGTGCCCTGGACGGAGGAGTACCAGATCGCCTTCCTGGAGATGTATCACCGGGTGTTCGACCGGATCGACGCCGTCGTCGGTGAGCAGATCTGGAACTTCGCCGACTTCCAGACGACGGTCGGCATCTTCCGCGTCGACGGGAACAAGAAGGGCGTCTTCACTCGGGATCGACGGCCGAAGTCGGTGGCTCGGGTCCTGCGGCAGCGCTGGTCGGACGGCTGATCGGCAGCTCTCGGAACGGACGGACGGATGACGGGGCGGCTCCTGCGATCGCGCAGGTGTCGCCCCCTTCGCGCGCGCGGGAGCAGCGGGTCGTCATAGTGTTGGCAATCGGTTGTCAAAATCGCCGATACGTGGTTGACTGTCGTCATTCGGGCAACGTCAGCCCGTTACGACGAAGGAGTCTCGCATCATGCGCACCAGTTCACAGCGTCGATCTGCGCGTGCCGCCACGGCAATCGCCGCAGCTCTCGCCCTCGCACTGAGCATCACCGCCTGCAGCAGCCCGAGCGGGGGGCAGTCCGGGGGCCAGTCGAACGACAGCGCCACGCTCACCCTGGCGATCCAGGCGCCGCCCCCCTCGCTGGACCCCGCCCAGCTCGACGAGGGAACCGGGACGTTCATCTGGTCCTCGCTGTTCGACACGCTCCTGAAGGTCGACAACGAAGGGAAGATCGTCCCCAACGCCGCAGAGTCGTGGGAGTACTCGGAAGATCTGCTCACGCTCACTCTCACTCTCCGCGACGATCTGACCTTCAGCACGGGCGACGCCGTGACGGCTCAGGACGTGGCCGACACGCTCAACCGCACTCGCGAGACCCCCGGTCAGCAGCAGCCGAAGCTGAGCTCCGTCGAGTCCGTCGAGGCGCCGGATGACGTGACCGTGGTGCTCAATCTCTCGAAGCCCGACCCGGTGCTGGTGAACTATCTCGCCCAGGCCACCGGAGTCATCGGAGATCCCGCCGTGCTCGACGATGCCGAGAGCGCCGTCCGTCCCACCGGATCCGGTCCGTACGAGCTCGCAGACTCGACGGTCGACGGCACCTCCTACGTCCTGCAGCGTCGCGACGACTACTGGAACGCCGAGGCGTATCCCTTCGAGACCGTCACGGTCCGCGTGATCCAGGACTCCACCGCGATCTTCAACGCGCTCGTCGCCGGCGAGATCAACGCGGCCAACATCCAGGCCCCGCAGCTCGAGCAGGCGAAGAGCTCCAACCTCACCGTGGCGCAGATCGGCTCGGCGGCGACGATCCTCCTGCTCCTCGCAGACCGGGAGGGGACGATCCAGCCGGCGCTCGGAGACGAGCGTGTGCGGCAGGCGCTCAACATGGCGTTCGATCGCCAGCTCTATGTGGACACTCTCTTCGCGGGCATCGCGGAGCCGACCGAGCAGAACTTCAACATGAACGGCGCCGCGTACGACGCCTCGCTCGAAGACACCTATCCGTTCGACCCCGAGGCGGCCCGCGAGCTGCTGGCCGACGCCGGATACCCCGACGGATTCACGCTGACGATGCCGAGCACGCTCGTGTCGCAGAACTACGAGCCCGCGATCACGCAGTCCCTCGGTGACATCGGGGTGACGGTGCAGTGGGAGCCGGTGCCGCCGCAGAACATCGCCAGCTCGCTGACCGGTGGTCAGTACGCGGCGGTCGTCTGGGCCGAGGGCACGAACCTCGCCGGTCGAGAGATGGCGAACCACTTCTCTCCGAACGGCTTCCTGAACCCGTTCAACTGGGAGACGCCCGAGTTCGACGAGATGCTCACGGCGATCGCCGCCGAGTCGGACCTCGACGCACAGGCGGAGCTCTACAAGAAGGCCAGTGCCTACACCGTGGAGCATGCTCTGAACGCCCCGATCGCCTCGTTGGGTGCGCTGTGGGCGACCTCGAAGGATGTCGAGGTGGCGACTGAGGTGAACGTGCCGAAGACCGTGCGGATGTTCGCCCCGTCGGGCGACTGACTCGCGACAGCAGGGCACCCGCGCCTCAGGCGCGGGTGCCCTGTGCGATCGCGGCGACGCCGCCGAGCGATTCCTGACCCTTGCGCCCATCTAGTTTTGTTGCAAAACTACATGGGCGGCTCACGGTGAGTCGCAGCCAGGAGCGATCAATGAAGATCATCATCATCGGGGCGGGCATCGGCGGACTCGCCACCGCCGTCAGTCTGCATGAGGCCGGACTGCGTGACGTCACTGTCTACGAGCGCAGCACCGCGATCCGCGGCCTCGGAGTGGGCATCAACCTGCTGCCGCACGCGCTGCGCGAACTCACCGAGCTCGGCATCGCCGACACGATCGCCGAGCTGGGTGTCGAGCCGCGGACTCTCGCCTATTACAACCGTGTCGGGCAGCCGATCTGGAGCGAGCCGCGCGGCCTCGCGGCGGGCTATCACTGGCCACAGCTGTCGGTGCATCGAGGTCGGCTCCAGCTCGCGCTGCGCGACCTCGCAGAGGCCCGTCTCGCCGAGCCCATCCGCCTCGATCACCGTCTCATCGACATCGTTCGCAACGACGACGGCACCGAGACCGCGCGCTTCGCCACCGGCGGCGGCACGGTCGAGGACACGGCAGACGTGATCATCGGCGCCGACGGCATCCACTCCGCCCTGCGCGCGCTGCGATACCCCGCCGAGGGGGCGCCGCCGTGGAGCGGCCTCACCCTGTGGCGCGGAGTGACCCGGATCCCGGCGTTCCTCGACGGACGCACCATGATCATGGCGGGCGACGGCGAGCAGAAATTCGTCGCCTACCCGCTCGGCCCCGTCGACCCCGACGGACGGATGCCGGTGAACTTCATCGCCGAACGCCGTGCCTCGGGCTCGGGTGATGCGGACTGGAACCGCGCCGTCGACCCCGCGCCGATCGCCGAGCTGTTCCGGGACTGGCGCTTCGACTGGCTCGATGTGCCCGCTGCCATCGCCACCGCGGACGAGATCCTCGAGTACCCCATGGTCGATCGCGACGCCCTGCCGCAGTGGACGTTCGGTCGCACCACTCTGCTCGGCGATGCGGCCCACGCGATGTATCCGAACGGGTCGAACGGCGGCTCGCAGGCGATCCTCGATGCCCGCACCCTCGCCTTCCACCTGGCCACGGCCGAAGGCATCGATGAGGCGCTCGCGGCGTACGAGCAGGCGCGGCGTCCGGCGATGACCGCGCTGCTCGCCGGCACGCGTGCCACCGGACCCGAGCGGGTGATGCAGCTCGCCCGCGAGCGGGCCCCGCACGGCTTCGTCGACATCGACGACGTGATCCCGTACGCCGAACGCGAGCAGATCGCCGCCGACTACAAGACCTCAGCGGGATTCCTTCCCGAGATCCTCAACGAGCGCCCCTCACTCACGCCGGCCTCGGCGGTGACGCCATGAGCGATCTCGACGCGGGCAGGCTCGCCGCCGTCATCTCCCCGCTGCGTCGCGCTCTGCTCGCCGCGACGCGCGCAGAAGCGCGCTTGCCCGAGATGTCGGATGCGCAGATCGACGTGATCCGCGCGCTCCCGCGGGGCACGTCTCGAGGCCCGGCCGAGATCGCCGACCGGCTGCGTCTGAGTCGTTCGACCGTGAGCAACCTGCTCGGCGCGATGGAGGGTGACGGACTCGTCGAGCGGACCCCGGCTCCGGCCGACGGCCGGCGCGTCGTGGTGCGCGCCTCGGCGGCGGCGCTCGATCTCTTCGACCGGTTCGACGCCGCGAACTCCGCGCTCGTCGCTCAGGCGACAGCGCGTCTCGACCCCGGCGAGCGGGCGGCACTCGATGCGGCTCTCCCCGTTCTCGAAAGGCTCTGCGCCGTGCTCGCCGGCACGGAGTCGCCGCCCGCCACGCCAGATACGGCTGCCCCAGCTGAGGAGTCGAACTGATGACATCGCACGACGCGCTTCCTGTTCCCGGCCTCGAGTTCGCCTTCGACGTCACCGTCGAGCTCGGTGCGCTCGAAGACCACCTCGCCACCAGCGTCGGTCATCGCCGCGTGGTGCCGATCCTCGGCGGGAGCGTCACCGGTGCGGTCGAGGCCGAGATACTGCCGGGGGGTGCCGACTGGCAGATCGTGCGTCCGGACGGCACGATCGAGATCGACGGTCGCTACACCGCTCGCACCGCAGGCGGCGATCTGCTCCTACTCCACGCGAAAGGACTGCGCACCGGCACTCCTACGATCCTCGAACGGCTGGGCAGAGGTGAAGAGGTCGATCCCGGCTCGTACTACTTCCGCACCACGGTGCAGATCGAGACGGCGGCGCCGGGGCTCGCGCACCTGCAGAGGGCTCTGTTCCTCTCGGCCGCGCAGCGGCAGGCGAACGCCGTGCGCTACCGCGCCTATCGGGTGAGCTAGCGGCGGGCTCGGGCGTCGGCAGATCTCAGGATCGTGCGTGTCCGACGGGGCGGGTCGATGCGCGCTCGCGATAGATCAGGTCGAACCACTCGGTGCCGCGCGCGGAGTCATCGGCCTTCTCGATCAGCGAGATGAGCATCTCGCCCGCTCGCATCCCGGCATCCTTGGCGCGCAGATCGAGAGCCGAGATGGGAGGCTGCACGATCTGCAGTGCGGGACTGTCGTTGTACGCGACGAGCTGGACATCGTCGGGGACGGAGTGGCCGAGTTCGCGGAGCGTCGAGAGGATGCCGACTCCGAGACCCTCGGGGAGGCACACGATCGCGTCGACATCGGGGTGAGCGTCGTGCAGGCTCCGGATCATCGTGTGCAGTTCCTCAGCCGAAGGGACGCCGTGGAGGTCGATGAACCTGACGGTGATG
>NZ_JBEOUR010000065.1:0-19120 GCF_040302605.1 Microbacterium sp. NPDC097977 | reverse complement strand
GTTCCCCCACGCCTGCGTGAACACGAAGATGAAGACGACGCTGATGCCGGGGCGCATGAGCGGCAGGACGATGGTCCACAGCGCCCGCATGGCGGAGGCGCCGTCGACCCACGCGGCCTCCTCGAGGGAGACCGGCACCGAGTCCATGAAGTTCTTCAGCATCCAGATCGCCATGGGCAGCGATGTGGCTGCCATGAACAGGATCACGCTGACCTGCGAATCGAGCATCTTCAACTGCACGAAGAGCGCGTAGACCGGCACCATCATCGCCGTGATCGGCAGGCAGGAGCCGAACAGCACCGAGTACATGAAGCCGCGCTGGAAACGGGAGTTGTGCCGCGAGAGCGGATACGCGGCGAGCACGCCGACGACGACGGTGATGAAGGCGGTGCCGAACGAGATCAGTGCCGAGTTCCACAGCGGCAGCAGCGTCATCGACCAGTCGAACACCGCGACGAAGTTGTCGAGCGTGAGGCTCTCCGGCACCGAGATCGACACCGTGGCCGACGGAGACACCGCCGAGAACGCGATCCACGCGATGGGCACGAGGAACACGACCCCGATCACGATCAGGACGGCGTTGGCGAGCCCCGTGGAGCGGCGCTTCGCGGGCGACGCGACCGAGATGCGCGGGCCGCGCCGGACGGTGGGGCGGACGAGTGCTTCGGTGGCAGTCATCAGTCGACCTCCGGCTTGAGGATGCGGATGTAGAAGATCGCGAAGATCGCACCGAGCACGAGCGTCACCGCGGCGATCGCCGTGCCGTAGCCGATCTGGGAGTACTGGAAGGCCTCCTGATAGGCGAGGACGGGGAGGGTGGAACTCGAGACGCCCGGCCCTCCCTTGGTCATCACCCAGATGAGCCCGAACGTGCCGAGCGTCTGCAGGGTGGTGAGCATGAGGTTCGTCGAGATCGAGCGGCGGATCATCGGGATGGTGATGAGGAAGAAGCGCTGGGCGGCGTTCGCGCCGTCGATCTGCGCGGCCTCCATCACCTCCGGCGGCACCTCGTTGAGGGCGGCTCCGTAGACGAGCATCGAGAAGGCCGTGCCCCGCCAGACGTTGGCGAGGATGACGGCGAACATCGGGTACTCGATGAGCCAGCTCACCGCGGGGATGCCGATGCCCTCCAGCAGCGCGTTGAGCGTGCCGTCCTTCGAGAAGTAGGCGTACAGGGCGAAAGCGGCGACGATCTCGGGCATCACCCAGGCCACGACGACGAGCGCGCCGACGACGCTGTTGACTGACTTCGAGCCGATGCGCATGAGTGCGGCGACACCGAGTCCCAGCACGTTCTGCCCGATGATCGCGGAGAACAGCACGAAGACGACCGTGAGAACCAGCGCCGTCCAGAAGTTCGGGTCGGTGAACAGCGAGATGTAGTTGTCGAATCCGACGAACTCGGGCTTCGCCGCCCGGTAGCCGGTGAGGGCGCGGTTGGTCAGCGATCCCCAGATGGCGTAGAGGATCGGCCCGAGCAGGAACACGACCAGCAGCACCACGGCGGGCAGCAGCGGGACGGAGCGCAGCAGGTCGCGGAGCGGGGCGCGCCGCCCGGCCCCGGTGTGCACCGGGGCCGGGCTGCGCGTTGCGGTTGCAGAGGTCACTGCGGGAGTCCTACTCGACCTTGTCCGGGCCGACGATCTGGGTGAGCGCGTCGTCGTAGGTCTTCGCGGCATCCTCCGGGGTCGCTTCTCCGGTGATCACCGATTCGGTGGCCTGCTGGAGAGCGCTGGTGATCTGCGAGTAGTCCGGCGTGGTCGGACGGAAGTGCGTGTACTGCACGAGGTCGGAGAAGAACGCGAAGGTCGGGTTGTACGCGAGGTACGCGTCGTCGGTCGCGACGTCCTCACGGACGGCGATCTGACTGTTCTCGGTGTCGTACTTGAGCGAGTTCTCCTGGTTCAGCGCCATCGCGATGAAGTCGAACGACGTCTGCGGGTGCTTGGTCTGGGATCCGACCGCGAGGGTCCAGCCCCCGGACATCGAGGTGAAGCCGGGCTTGCCGCCGTCCTGCGTCGGCATCTTGGCGAGACCGATCTTGTCCGCCCAGCCGTCCCAGGCGCCGTCGCCGCTGATCCAGCCACCGGGGAGCCACGATCCGTCGATGGCCATGGCGAGCTTGCCCTCGGGGAGCAGCTCCGTCGAGACGCGGCTGCCGATGGTCGAGTCGAGGGCGAGATCGAGCGGAGTGGCGAGATCGTTCTTGTAGAGCGTGTCGTAGAAGCCGAAGGAGTCGGTGAGACCCTGGGAGCCCACCGCCCACTTGTCGGAGTCGGCGTCGTAGAGAGTGGACTCGGTGCCGTAGAGGAGCATCTCGAGACCCTGCATCGACGTCTGCTCACCCGCGCTCTTGCTGCCGTAGATGTTCAGGGGGATCAGGTCGGCGTCGTAGGCCTTCACGGCTTCAGCGGCATCGAGGATGTCCTGCCACGACTCGGGCTGCCAGTCGGTGGGGAGTCCCGCGGCCGCGAAGATCTCCTTGTTGTAGTAGATCGCACGGGTGTCGGTGCCCATCGAGACGCCGTAGGTGCTGCCGTCTCCTCCGAGACCCGCCTCCTTGGCCGCGTCGTAGAACTGGTCCCAGTCATCCCAGTCAGCGAGGTAGTCGTCGATCGGGAGCAGGTAGCCGGCCGCGGCGTCGGAGCGCAGCTGGAAGGTGTCCTCGTAGATCACGTCGGGTGCCGTGTCGGGCGAGCCGTTCATCAGAGCCAGCTTCGTGAAGTACTCGTCTTCGGACTCGATCGGCTGGAGCTTGACCGTCACCCCGGGGTTCGCGGCCTCGAACTCCGGCTTGACCTTCTGGAAGAGGTCATCGAGCTGGTGGAACGCGGACGTCATCTGATACGCGACGGTGATGGTGCGGTCGCCGCTGTCGGACGTCTCTGCGTCCCCGGACGCACCGCATCCCGAGAGGACGATCGCGCCGACCGCGATCGCGCCGATGGCGGCGAGGGGCTTCGTTCGCATCTGCTTTGCTCCTTTGCATGCGGACCTCGCTGTTGAGGCCCTCAGACGGATAATCCTATCAAATGGGATAAATAGGTCGAGAGGGCGGAGTAACAGTTCCGTCACGGAACGCTATGGAGATCCGTCAGCGGTCAGCGGCTGATCATGAGTCGCGACGCCCGCGCGGTGAGCGCATCGTCGAGCACGAGGCACGCGGCTCCCACGGCGGCGGAGTCCGCTCCGATCTGCGAGGGGCGCAGGTGCACGGGTTCGGTGGAGGTGCTGACGGCGGTGGTGTGCACCCAGTGGTCCAGCACCGGCAGAAGCCGCTCGCCGAGCCTCGACCACGCAGGCCCGCCCAGGACGACGATGCCGAGATCGAGAAGGTTGTTCACTTCGACGATCGCCGTCGCGAGGTGCCTCCCGGCGCTTTCGAGGGCTGCGAGCACTCCCTCGTCTCCGGCGGCGGCCAACGACGACAGCCGCTCGAGCTGCATCCGCGCATCTCCTGTGCCGCTCGGCGGTGTCGCGTGCCCGGCCTGGGCCAGGAGCATCCGCGGCTCCATGATCACTCCGATGCAGCCACGGGATCCGCAGGTGCAGATCGGCCCCTCGGTGTCGACGACGATGTGCGCGATGTTGCCGGCATTGCCCGTCCTGCCGTGCACCGGCGCCCCCGAGACCGAGAGGCCGAGGCCGAGGCCCGCGCCGTAGTAGAGGAACATCGCGTCGGCGAGCTCCTGCCCCGCGTCGAACCACTGCTCGCCGACGACGGTCGCGACGACATCCTTCTCCAGCAGCGTCGGCAACCCGCTGACCCGCTCCAGCTCCGTGCGCACCGGCACGTTGTGCCAGGCGGGCAGGAGAGGCGGATTCAGCAGTCGACCCGCATCGCGGTCGAAGGGCCCGGGAGCGGCCACGCCGATCCCGAGCACGCGCTCGGCAGGAAGCCGCGCCTCGACGATGAGCGACCGGACGCTGTCTCCGAGACGTCCCACGAGTTCATCCGGCGACGCGTCAGCACCTCCGGGGGTCTGCTCGGTCCTGGCGACGACCGCGCCGGCGGCATCGACGACCACGACGGTGTCGACGGCCGGGTCGAGGTGCACACCGACCGCGTAGCGCGAATCCGATCGCAGCGCGAGGAGCGTGCGGGGCTTTCCCGGGCCCGAGATGACCTTTCCGGTCTCCTCGATCAGCCCCTCGTTGGCCAGCCGGCGAGTGACATTGCTGAGCGTCTGCGTCGACAGCCCCGTGCGTTCGGCGAGCTCGCTGCGGCTGAGCCCTTCTTCGGACCGGCGGATGAGGTCGAAGACGAGCGCCTGGTTGTAGACGCCCACAGCAGGGAGGTTCGACCCACGCTGCATATTCCGCTCCTCATCCGTGCGCACCCGTCAGCGCGTGAACCTCATGATCGCCGCGCAGCACCGCAACGGTCAAACCCGGGCCCGCATGTTCAAGCCTAGGGCGGGGAACGGCGACGAGCTCTGTTGCGGAACAGCCGCGTTCCGAGACCCGCGAGCCGGGTCCCGCCGAGCAGCCGCGGTCATGCGGCCGGCGTCGACGAACTCTCAGGTCTCGCGGCCACCGGCTCGTTTAGCCTTGGCACGTGATCATCTGGCTCAACGGAACCCATGGCGCGGGCAAGACGACGACCAGCACGCTGCTCCAGGAGCTGCTCCCAGGCTCTCGGATCTTCGACGCCGAGAAGGTCGGCGAAACGCTCATGGACATTCGTCCTGGGCTCCCTGCGACGGACAACTTCCAGCACTGGCCGCCGTGGCGGCCGCTCGTCGTCGAGACGGCTCGCCGGCTTCTCGAGTACACCGGAGGCACTCTCGTGATGCCGATGACCGTGCTCGTGGAGCACTACTGGCGCGAGATCAGTGACGGCCTCGACAGCTACGGCATCCCCCTGCGCCATTTCGTGCTGCACGTCGAACAGGACGCCCTCCGCGACCGCATCCAGAACGACGCGGTTCTCGGGCCGCCGAGGTTCCGTTTCCAGTACGTCGAGCCCTATGCCGAGGCCTACCGCACCTGGCTCGGGGACGAAGCCGAGGTCGTCGACACGACGCATATCCCTCCGCTCGAGGTGGCGCGGCGCATCGCCGCGGCTGTCGAGAAGGAACCGGCAGTCGGTCGCGATCCGCGCTAGTGATGGGTCTCGACAGGTTCAGGCGAGGTCGATGATCAGTTGAAGTCGCCGCCCGGCGCCATGTCGTGGAAGCGCGAGTAGTGACCCTGGAACGCGACGGTGATCGTCGCCGTCGGGCCGTTACGGTGCTTGGCGACGATCAGGTCGGCCTCACCCGGGCGGACGTCCTTGTCGTACACGGAGTCGCGGTGCAGCAGGATGACCATGTCGGCGTCCTGCTCGATCGAGCCGGACTCACGCAGGTCGCTGATCGCGGGCTTCTTGTCGGTGCGCTGCTCGGGACCACGGTTCAGCTGCGAGAGGGCGATGACCGGGACCTGCAGCTCCTTGGCGATCAGCTTGAGGCTTCGCGAGAACTCCGAGACCTCCTGCTGACGCGACTCGACGCGCTTACCCGACGTCATCAGCTGCAGGTAGTCGATGATGACCATGCGCAGTCCTTCGCGCTGCTTGAGGCGACGGCACTTCGCACGGATCTCGACGAGGGTCATGTTGGGGCTGTCGTCGATGTAGAGCGGAGCGTCGTTGATGCGACCTCGCGTCGCGGCGACCGTCGTCCAGTCGCGCGGGTCGAGGTTTCCCTTGCGCATGTTCTGCAGCGGGATCTGGCCCTCGGCGCTGAGCAGACGCATCGCGATCTCGCTCTTGCCCATCTCGAGCGAGAAGAAGACGGAGGGGATGTTGTGCCCGATCGAGGCCGAGCGCGCGAAGTCGAGCGCGAGCGTCGACTTACCCATCGCGGGACGCGCGGCGACGACGATCATCTGGCCGCCGTGCAGGCCGTTGGTGAGCTCGTCGAGCTCCTTGAAGCCGGTCGGGACGCCGGTCATCGATCCGTCGCGCCCGCTGGCCGCCTCGATCTCCTCGAGCGCCGCGTCGACGGCGATCTGCAGGGGGACGTAGTCCTCGGCCGTCTCGGACCCGGTGATGGAGTAGATCTCCGCCTGGGCGTTGTTCACGATGTCGGTGGCATCGCCCTGCCCGTCGTATCCGAGCTGCACGATGCGCGTGCCCGCGTCGACGAGGCGGCGCAGGATGGCGCGCTCGGAGACGATCCCGCCGTAGTAGCCGGCGTTCGCGGCCGTGGGGACGATCGAGGTGAGGGTGTGCAGGTAGTCGGCGCCGCCGGCGCGACTCAGCTCGCCCGTCTTGATGAGCTCGTCGGTGACGGCCACCACGTCGGTCGGCTCACCGTGCGAGTACAGCGACAGGATCGCCTCGAAGATCAGCTCGTGCTTGGGGATGTAGAAGTCCGCACCCTTGAGCGTCTCGATGACGTCGGCGACGGCGTCCTTCGAGAGGAGCATTCCGCCGAGGGCGCTCTGCTCGGCGAGGAGGTCGTGCGGCGGTGTGCGCTCGTGCGACCGCTTGCTGCCCATGCGGTCCTCTGAGATGTCGGCGATCGACACGCTGCTCCCTTCGCTGCGACGTTCCTCCGGCGGAGCCGAGGAGTCGGCAACGCGCGGGGCTCTCGGTCGAGAATGCCTGTCTGCGCAGCAAACCAGGCACTTCCGACATCGGGTCGCTGGACCACGCTACGAGCGGCGGTTTCCAGTCGCAACACAGCCTGTGGATAACTCTGTGGAAAGCGTGCGAACAAGTCCGGAGTGTCTGTGCAGAACGGCTGTGGATAACCCGGTGGACTACCCGATCTTGCAACCCGTAATATGCCCATGACCTGGGTTTTATCGTTTCCCCAGGCTGTGGATGAGAATGTGCTTCAACCGCACATTGAAGGTTGAGGGAATCCCAGACGAGATGTGTACAACCTGGGGAAAGTCAAGCTGGATTTTCACCGGGCGCGTCACAGTTCGCAACCTCGAGAACGCGCCTCGGAACAGGCCTCCGAACACGCAGAACACCCCCTGTCCCGAGGGACAGGGGGTGTTCGAGACGTCGCGCCTTACTTGGCGGCGACGACCTGCAGCGTGATGACTGCGGTCACGTCGTCGTGCAGACGAACCGTGGCCTCGTGCTCGCCCGTGACCTTGATGGGCGACGGGATGTGCACCTTGCGCTTGTCGATCGAGCCGAGACCCGCGGCTGCGACAGCATCCGCGATGTGATCGGTCTTGACCGAGCCGAAGAGGCGACCCTCGTTGCCGGCCTTGACGGCCAGGCGCACCTTGGTGCTCTCGAGGGAGTTCTTCAGGGCCACGGCCTCGTCGCGGTCGTGGATCGCACGCGCCTGACGAGCAGCCTGGATCGAAGCGACCTGCTTTTCGCCACCGCGGGTCCACGCCGTAGCGAAGCCCTGGGGGATGAGGTAGTTACGGGCGAACCCGTTCTTGACCTCGACCACGTCACCGGCACTGCCCAGCCCGGCGACCTCGTTCGTGAGAATCAGCTTTGCCATCTCGATACCCCTTACCGGCCGGCGCCAGCGTAGGGCAGGAGCGCCATCTCGCGTGCGTTCTTGATCGCCGTGGCGATCAGACGCTGCTCCTGCACCGAGACACCGGTGATACGACGGGCGCGGATCTTGCCGCGCTCCGAGACGAACTTACGGAGGGTGGAGACATCCTTGTAATCGATGACTCCGACCCGGATCGACTTCGCGGGAGCGGCGTTCTTCGCGCCCTTCCGCGGCTTGCGGCGGTCGCCGCTCGACTTTCCAGCCATTGTTTTTCCTTAGTTTTGAGACAGATGCCGAAGCATCCGGAGATCCTGTTTCAGAAGGGGGTGTCGTCGCCGAAGCTGCCCGGAGTGCTCCAGGCATCGGCGCTGGTCGACGAGCCGGGGGTTGACCACGGCTCCTCCGACACCTGCTGCTGCTGAGCGGGACGCGACTGTCCGCCGCCACCGCCGCCGCCACCGTTCGAGGCCGCACGGGTGACCTGTGCAGTCGCGTACCGGAGCGAGGGGCCGATCTCGTCGACCTCCAGCTCGATAGCGGTGCGCTGGTTGCCCTCGCGGTCCTGGTAGGAGCGCTGACGCAGACGGCCCTGCGCCATGACGCGCATGCCCTTGGTCAGCGAACCCGCCACGTGCTCGGCGAATTCACGCCAGACCGACGCACGGAGGAACAGCGCTTCGCCGTCCTTCCACTCGTTGGCGGCGCGATCGAAGTTCCGAGGCGTCGAAGCGATGGTGAAGTTCGCCACCGGCAGTCCGTTCTGCGTGTACCGCAGCTCGGGGTCGGCCGTGAGGTTGCCCACCACGGTGATGACTGTTTCGCCGGCCATCGGACTCAGGCCTTCGCAGCCTTGGCGGCCTTGCGGGCAGCCTTCTCTTCGGTGCGCTTGGCTTCGGTCGCGACCATCGCCTGAGCTTCCTCGGAGCGGAGGACCTTGGTGCGCATGATCTGCTCGTTCAGCTTCAGCTGACGATCGAGCTCCTGCGTGGCCTCGCTGGTCGCTGTGAAGTTGACGACGGCGTAGATGCCCTCGTTCTTCTTCTGGATCTCGTACGCGAGACGGCGCTTGCCCCAGATGTCGACCTTGTCGATCGAACCGCCATCGTTGGTGATGACCTTGAGGAACTTGTCGAGCGTAGGAGCGACCTGGCGCTCATCGATCTCGGGGGTCAGAATGACCATGAGTTCGTACTGGTGCGTCACTTACCCACCTCCTTCGGACTAGAACGGTTTCCGAGGATTTCCCGGAAACAGGAGGGTGTGTGCACGTCATCCGCCGTGTCATCCCGAATGGATGCCGGAAGGCAGACAACCTTGACAGTGTAGCGGAGAAACCTCCGCGTCGCCTCCACCGTGGTCGCCGAGGACTTGGCAAGCTGGTTCCCGTGCATGCCGACAGGCATCGCACGCACACGACCGAAGGGGGAACGCCATGCGCGTCAACAAATGGGGGGTCGGCCTCGTGCTGGCCGCCAGTGTCCTGCTCACCGGCTGCACCGCAGGTGCCGAGGAGCCCACGGATCCGAAGCCTTCTGCGGCGGCGGCGGAGACCACCGCACCCGCATCCGACTGCCCCGAGCTCTCTCAGGGAGCCACCGTCGACGGTGACGCCCTGGGATCCTGCATCACCGAGGCGATGCAGGACACGGCCGGATACGTCGCGAAGACCAACATCCTGGGCATGGAGACCACCGCCCGGTACGACCCGACGGACAAGGCGATCGAGACCACGACGCCGATGGGCTCGCTGATCGTGATCGGCGACGACGCGTGGGTGAAGTCGTCCACGAGCGAGTGGCAGGTCGCCGACCCGAATTCCAGCGACCCCATCATCGCTGCGCTCAGCAGCGGCGCGGTCACCGCGGCGAGCACCGACCCGGCTGAAGCCGCCGGCGCCCTGACCGGCGACTTCACCGTCACCGGCACCGGCACGCGCCTCGGCCAGGAGGTCTACCTGGTCAGCGGCACCTCCCAGGCTCAGGGCGTGGACGTCGACGTGACCTTCGAGGTCACGAAGGACTACGTGGTGCTCGCCACGAGCGGCACCACCGAGGCCGCAGGGCAGAGCATCGAGACCTCGCTGGAGATCACCGAGTGGGACGCGGCTCAGGACATCGTCGCGCCCCTCTGATCGACTCGCACACTGCGGGCCGGGGCGATGTCGTCCCGGCCCGCAGTGCGTGGTGCGCTCGTGAAGGTCACACCCGGCGACGAGCCGTGCGCACGACGAGGTAGATCAGATACGCGCCGCCCAGCACGAGCGTGACCACGCCGACCGGCAGCGCATGCTTCGGCACGGCGTTCTGTCCGATGATGTCGGCGAGCGAGAGCAGCGTCGCTCCCATCAGCGCGGTCGCGATCAGGTGCGCGGGGCCGTTCTTCGCGATCAGCTTCGCGAGGTGCGGAGCGGCGAGTGCGATGAACGCGATGGGACCGATCACCGCTGTCACCACACCGATCAGGCCGACCGCGATCGCGACGAGACCGGCCTTCGTCGCCCCCATGCGCCCGCCGAGGCTAGTGCCGATGTCGTCGCCGAGCTCGACGAGCCACAGCCCACGCTGCACGCACACGAGAACGACGATCAGCACGCTGACGACCAGGATCGGCAGCAGGGCCTGGTTCCATCCGACGCCGTTCAGCGTGCCGGCATCCCAGATCGCCGCGGAGACCGCCACCTCTCGCCGGGCGCGCAGCAGCATCCAGGAGTTGATCGCCGCCAGGACCGCACTCACCCCGATGCCGACGATCACGATGCGGTATCCCAGCGCCCCTCGACCGGCGATGAGCAGTGCCACGAGCGCGGCGGTGCCGAAGCCGCCGAGGATCGCACCGATCGCGACGGCGAGCCCCGATCCGCTGCCGCTCGTCATCACGATCAGGGCGCCCGTGTAAGCGCCGGTCGTCAGTCCGATCACGTCGGGGCTGCCCAGCGGATTGCGGGTGATGGTCTGGAAGACGGTTCCCGAGAGGGCGAGCGCGGCTCCGAAGAACACCGCGGCGAGCGCTCGCGGCAGACGCCAGTCGACCACGACCATGCGGATGCCGCCGTCGGCCTCGAACAGGGCCTGGACGACCCTGATCGGCGACAGCACGGTGTCGCCGATCGACAGGCCGCCCAGGAACGACACCAGCAGCGCGGCCACGAGGATGCTCATCGCGATGCGGCCCCGGCGATCGAGCGTGCGGCGTGCCCGCCGCAGGGCCCGGCGGGCGTCGGCGCTCACAGCTGCACCGGGTTCCTGCGTCGGCCGATCCAGATGAGGAAGGGAGCGGCGACGAACGCCATCACGATGCCGACCGGCACCTCCTGCGGCGCGATGATCACCCGGCCGATGACGTCGCCGAGCACGACGACGATCGCGCCGATGACCGCTGCGAGCGGGACGATGGCCTTCTGCGAGGCTCCGACGATCCCGCGCGCGATGTGCGGGGCGGCGAGACCGAGGAACGCGATCGGACCGGCGATCGCCGTCGCCGTTCCCGCGAGCAGAGTGACGGCGACGACGGCCGCGGCGCGGAGCCGGCCGATCCTGACGCCGAGCGCCGCGGCGGTCTCATCCCCGAGGGCGAGCACGTCGAGGCCGCGGGTCATCAGCAGGGCGACGGCGAGCCCGAGGGCGATCAGGGGTCCTGCCGTGAGGAGGATCGAGAGGTCTCGTCCGGCGAGGGCCCCCGATTCCCAGCTGCGCATCTGCAGGAACGCCGTCGGATTCAGCAGCACGAGTGCGGTCGTGATGCCGCCCAGCACCGCGGCGAGCGCGACGCCCGACAGGATGAGCGTCACGGGGCTGCCGCCGCCCGCGGCTCCGAGCAGCACCACCCCGATGGTCGCCACGAGCGCTCCGGCGAGGGCGAAAGCCATGAGGTGGGGGAAGTCGCGGATGCCGAGGGCGGCGACGGCGATCGCGACGGCCACGGATGCTCCCGCATTCACGCCCAGGATGCCGGGATCGGCGAGTGCATTGCGAGTGAGGCCCTGCATCACGGCGCCCGCGGCCCCCAGCGCGAGGCCGACGACGAGGCCGAGCACCGTGCGCGGGATGCGCGACTCGCGCACGACCAGCTGCAGGTCGCTGCCGTCGAACCGGAGGATCGCATCGGCGGCGGTGTCGATCCCGACCATCTTCGTTCCGACCGTGAGGCCCACGAACACGGTCGCGAGCAGCGCGACGACGGCGAGCACGACGACGAGCGCGACCCGCCGGGTGGACACCCGGTGCGGATCGCGACTCGTGCGCGCGGGCGCGGTCACTCGGCGGTGCGCGCCGGCCCGTCGCCTGCCACGGCGTCCGCGAGCGCGGGGACGAGGGAGTCGAGCACGTAGGGAAGGCTCAGGGCCGAGGTGAAGTAGATCGCCCCGGCGGTGACGCCGTCGGTGTAGACGACCGACGAGTTCTGCATGGCGCTGATCGCGGTGACGAACGGCTCGTCCTCGAGCGCGGCGATGTCGTCCTCCGATTCGGTGCCCCAGATGAGCACGTCGGCGGAGTTGAGCACGTCGAGGTTCTCGACCGGGATGGTGGCCTGTCCGCCGGAGGCGTCATCTGGTGCGTAGGCGTCGATCTCCGAGGGGATCGTGAAGCCGAGGTCGGTGAGGAAGTCGGTGCTCAGCCCGTCCTGGTAGGCGATGGCCGCGCCGTCGTAGATCGCGTTCTGCAGGAACACGATCGACTTTCCGGCGAACTCCGGGTGGGCGGCGGCGGCCTCGGCGAACTGCGCGTCGATGTCGTCGACGAGCTGCTGCGCCTCGTCCTTCAGTCCGACCGCCTCACCGATCTGCAGCGTCTGCACATCCCACGGCTCGAAATACATCGAGTAGTCGCCCGAGTGCGCGATGGTGGGGGCGATGTCGGAGAGGCGGTCGTAGTCCTCCTCCGTCATCCCCGCGTTGGTGCCGATGATGAGGTCGGGGTCGAGCAGGGCGATGGCCTCGAAGTCGAGTCCGTCGGTGGTCGTGAGCACCTCGGGCTCCGAGTCGCCGCGCGCGTCGTCGGCCCAGGGCCAGGAGGCGAAGTCGTGGCCTCCGTACCATTCGGTGACGCCGACGGGCTTCACGCCGAGCGCCCACAGGGTGTCCTGCTCGGTGACGCCGACGGTCACGACGCGCTGCGGCTGGTCGGGGATCTCGGTGTCTCCGTAGGCGTGCTCGACCGTGACCGGGAAGGCGTCGGAATCGACCACGGGGGCGCCGTCGGTGTTCTCGGCGGCGGGGGCGCAGGCGGTCAGCGCTGCTGCGGAGACGACGGCGACGAGGAGGGCGCCGAGCGCCGTGGTGCGGGAGAGTGGCATGGAGAAACCTGTTCGCTCAGATAAGGGTTGCCTAAGCTTATCTAGAAGCGAGTGTGCCATGCATCGGTGTGACCTTCGGGAGGAGAACTCGCCCTCGGGGGGGAGAGATCAGCCACAGGCATCCTCCGGAGGCGGAGTTCTCCTCCCGAAGGGGTGACCGAGCGCGGCGTCAGTCGATGACGGGGGCGATCTCCGACCACACGGTGCGCTCGTTCGTCGACGGGGCCACCGGGATGCGGCCGGCACCGTCGGGCTCGGGGATCGCGGCGAGCAGCGCCTGGGTGTACGGATGCTGCGGCGCAGACCACACGCGGTCGGTGGCCCCGGCTTCGAGCACCCGACCGGCGAACATCACGAAGGTGCGGTCGGCGATGCGACGGACCACCGCGAGGTCGTGCGAGATGAACAGCATCCCGGCGCCGGATTCGGCGACGAGGTCGCGCATGAGACCCGCGACGCTGGTCTGGGTCGAGGCGTCGAGAGCCGAGATCGGCTCGTCGGCGACGAGCAGTGAGGGCCGGGCGGCGAGGGCCCTCGCGATGGCGAGGCGCTGCTTCTGACCGCCCGAGAACTGGTGCGGGAATCGCGTGGCGACCTCGGTCGGCAGCCCGACCCGTTCGAGCCACTCCGCGACGGTCGAACCCTCGGCGCCGCGAGCACGCGCCGTGGCGATGCCGTCGGCGATCTGATCGCCCACACGACGGCGCGGGTTCAGCGACGTCGACGGATCCTGGAACACCATCTGGATGCCGGTGAGGGCCACGTTGCGACGGCGGATGCCGAGCGGCGTGACGGGCGCATCACGGAAGCGCACCTCTCCCCCGGCGAGCTTCTCGATGCCCACGACCGCGCGGGCGAGGCTGGACTTGCCGCTGCCGGATTCTCCGACCAGCGCCACGGTCTCACCCGGCGCGACGGTCAGCGAGACGCCGTCGACAGCCACGACCGGCGGGCTGCCGGGGTACCGGACGACCACGTCCTTCGCATCGAGGACGGCGATCTCACTCATCTCGGGCCTCCCCCGCAGCATCCGACAGCTCAGCATCCGACAGCACGGGATCCAGCAGCTCGGGATCCCGCACTGCGGCATCGGCATCCGCGATCTCGAGCTTCGACCCCGGCAATGCGGCGAGCAGCGTGCGGGTGTACTCGTGCTGCGGGTCGCGGAACAGCGTCTCGCGGTCGGCCCGCTCGACGATCCGTCCGTTCTTCATGACGGCGACCTCGTCGGCGATCGCACTCATGACACCGAGGTCGTGCGTGACGAGCAGCACCGCGAGGTCGCGCTCGGTCGCGAGATCGCGCAGCAGCCGAAGGATGCCGGCCTGCACCGTGACGTCGAGCGCGGTGGTCGGCTCATCGGCCAGCAGCACCTCGGGGTCGCACGCGAGAGCGCAGGCGATCGCGATGCGCTGGCGCTGACCGCCGGAGAACTGGTGCGGGTAGCGCTTGAGCGCGGCATCCGGATTCGGCACCTGCACCGTCTCGAGCAACTCGACGGCCCTGGCCCTCGCGGCCTCGCCGCGCAGGCCGAGATGCACGCGCATGTGATCGGTGAGCTGGCGGCCGATCGGCAGCTGCGGGTGCAGCGACGCCGACGGGTCCTGGAAGATCATCGCGATGCGACGGCCGCGGATGCGGTTGAGCGCCCGGCGGCGCATGCCGACCAGCTCCTCCCCCGCGAGCGTGATGGATCCTCCGGTGCGCGCCTGCCGGGGCAGCAGCCCGAGCACGGCGAGGGAGGTGAGCGTCTTGCCCGACCCGGATTCTCCGGCGAGCCCGTGGATGCGGCCGGCCTCGAGGTCGAGCGAGATGCCGTGCACGAGGGGACGCCCGATGTCGATCGTCAGGTCACGGATCCTCAGCGCGGGTGTCGTCGAGACGGTCATGCTGCCACCCCCTTCGCGGATGCGGCGTGGTCGGCCTGCTTCTCGTGCGTGACCTCGGCCGTCGGGTCGAGGATGTCGCGCATCGCGTCGCCCAGGAAGTTGAAGGCGAGCACCACCGTGAGGATCGCGAGGCCGGGGAAGACCCCCAGCCACCAGGCGTCGAAGTTCTGCATGGCGGCCGAGATCATGGATCCCCACTCGGCGGTCGGCGGCTGCGCGCCGAGGCCGAGGAACGAGAGGCCGGAGAGCAGCAGGATCGCCGCGCCGATGTCGAGCGTCGCGAGCACCAGCACGGGTCCGGCGATGTTCGGCAGGATGTCGACGAACAGCGTCCGCAGCGGGGAGTGGCCGAGCAGGCGCCCGGCGATCACGTAGTTCTGCCCGCGGAGTCCGAGCACGATGCTGCGGGTGACGCGCGAGTACTGCGGCCAGGAGACCACGATCGCCGCGATCACCGCGTTGAACAGCGACGGCCCGAGCGACGCCGCCACGACCATCGCGAGGATGACCGTCGGGAACGCCATGAACAGGTCGGTGATGCGCATGAGCGTCTCATCGACCCAGCCGCCGAAGTAGCCGGCGACCGCGCCGATCACGGTGCCGATGACCATCGCGGCGATCACGAGCATCAGCGCGAGCGGCAGGCTCACGGTGGCGCCCGTCATCAGACGGGAGAAGATGTCGCGGCCGTTGCCGTCGGTGCCGAGCAGGGTGTCGATGCCGGGGGCCTGCAGGCGAGGGAGCACCTGCGCGTTCGGACCGAACGGCACCCACCACTGGGCGGTGAAGGCGACGACGATCCACGCTCCCGCGACCACGGTGCCGATCACGCCCAGGGGCGTACGCCACGCGCGCGGCCAGCGGAACCGGAACCGCCAGGGGCCGGATGCCGAGTCGATGCGGCTCATGCGATCCTCACTCTCGGGTCGAGGACGCCGTAGAGCAGGTCGACGACGAAGTTGATGAGGAGGTAGATGACCCCGACGACCAGACCCACGCCCATGATGCCGGGGAGGTCGAGGTTCGCCGCGGAGTTGTAGGCGTAGGTGCCCAGCCCCGGCCACGCGAACACCGACTCCACGAGCACGGTGCCCGACAGCAGCGAGCCGAACGCGACGCCGACCACGGTGAGGATCGGCAGGGAGGCGCCCCGCAGGACGTAGTCGAGGATCACGCGCATCGCGGGAAGGCCCTTGGCCCTGGCCGCGCGGACGTAGTCGCTGCCGAGCACTTCGAGCACCGAGGTGCGGATGAAGCGGGTGAGCAGGCCGATCGTGACGAGCGAGAGCACCATCACGGGGAGAGCGAGGTGGGCCAGCGCGTCGGCGAACCCGACGCCATCGCCGTTGAGCAGATAATCGACGGTGTAGAGCCCGGTGATGCGTGGCGGCGGGGTGATCGAGGGCGAGATGCGGCCGGAGCCCGGAGCGATCCGCAGCTCGAGGAAGAACACGTAGAAGCTGACCAGAGCGAGCCAGAAGGTCGGAACGCTCAGTCCGACCAGCGTGACGATGCGGATGACCTGGTCGGTGACGAGCCCGCGGCGGTACGCGGCGAGGGTGCCGAGCACCACGCTGACGGCGAGGCTGAGGATGATGGCGCCGATCGCGATCTCGATCGTGGCGGGCACCGCCGTGGCCAGATCGCTGGTGACCGGTCGCCCGGTCACCAGCGATCGTCCGAGGTCGCCGCGCAGCAGGTTCCCCATGTAGATGAAGTACTGCACGAAGAGCGGCTGATCCAGGCCCTGCGCCTTGATGAACGCCTCGCGCGTCGCCGGGTTCTGCGACGCGCCTTCACCCAGCGCCGCCGACACGGGGTCGCCGGGCACGAGGTTCGTCAGCGCGAAGGTCACGATCGTGACCCCCACCAGAAGCAGCAGGGAGGTGCCGATCCTGCGCAGCAGGTATCCGACGAGCGGAGACCTGCGACGCTGTGCCTGCCGTCGCACGGCCACCGTCGTCATGTGCGCGCTCCGCTCAGCCGGCAGGCGTGATCTCGGCGATGTCCATCTCCCACACCGAGTTGTACACGGCGCCGGTGACGGCGTCAGCCGTGGCGATGTTGCGACCGGGGACGATCAGCGGAACGAAGGGGCCCTCGGCCTGCATCGCCTCGGCGAACGAGGTGAAGGCATCGCTGCGCTGGGCCTCGTCGGTCGCCGCGGCGGCTCCGGCCGCGATGCCCGCGATCTCGGGGTTCGCCTCGGCGGCCCATCCTGCGCGGAGTCCGACCTTCAGGCCCGGAGCGAACGGGAGGAAGTTCGCGGAGTCGGCGTAGTCGGGGCCCCAGAACCAGAGGCCGAAGCCCTCGGTCCCGTTGACGTAGGCGTCGAGCTCGGTGGCGAACGGCGCCGGAGCGAGCTCGACGGTGATGCCGGCATCCTCCAGCTGCGCCTGGACGCGCTCGGCGAGCGGGGTGAACTCCACACCGCCGACGGGGTAGTCGTTCGGGAACTGCAGCTTCAGGGTCTGGCCGGTGTAGCCGGCCTCTGCCAGAGCAGCCTTGGACTTGTCGAGGTCCTGCTCCACACCGCTGTCGAGCGCGCCTTCGAATCCGGGAGGGATGACTCCGGTCGCCTGCACGGCGCCCGCACCCGCGAGCTCGAGCAGCGCGTCGTAGTCGAGGGCGTAGCGGATCGCCTCGGCGATCTTGACGTTGGCGAGGTCGCCCGCGACGGCCTCGGACTGGTTCAGCAGCAGGAAGATGGTCTGACCCGACGGCACCGACTCGACGTTCAGTCCGTCGCCGAGGCCCGAGACCTGATCGCCGTTGAGGTCCATCGCGACCATGGAGTCGCCGCCCTTGAGGTTCGCGAGCTGCGTCGCACTTTCGGAGACGTTGCGCACGACGACGCGGCCGTAGGCGGCCTTCTCGTCACCGTTGTACTCGTCGCTCTTGGTCAGCACGACCTGCGACGACAGGTCGAGGGTGTCGAGCACGAACGGACCGGAACCGGCCGAGGTCCCGTCGAGGAACTCCTGCGCGGTGTCGGAGCCGTCGGTGGTGCCGCCGTTCTCGATCACGACGTCGGAGTTCACGATGCCCAGCGCCGGGTTCGCGAGGATCGCCGGCAGCTGCAGCAGGGGCGTCTCGGAGGTGATCGAGATCGTCTTGTCGTCGACCTCGGTGATCGTCAGTCCGCCGAGGAGGAAGTTGGGCTTGGCATCGGTCATGCCCTGGATGCGCTGCAGGGTGAAGACGACGTCCTTCGCCTCGATCGGCGAGCCGTCGGAGAAGACCCGGTCGCCCTCGAGCGTGAACGTGAACTCGGTGGCCTCGTCGTTCTGCTCCCACGAGGCGAGCCCGGGAACAGGGGTCGACACGTCGGAGCCCTCGAAGTCGACGAGGGTCTCGTAGAGCGCCTTCGCGATCATGTTGCCGGTCGGGTCGTAGGTGTGCCCGGGGTCGGTCGTCTCGATCGAGAACGCGGTGTCGATGACGAGCGAGTCGGAGCCTGCGGAGTCGCCCCCGGTGTTCGCCGAGTTGCCACCGGAGCAACCTGCGAGAGCGAGGAGCGCGACAGCTCCGATCGCGATGACGGACGTGCTGCGACGTGACGACATGGGGGCCTCCAAGGGCGAGGAGTTCAACGGGTTCGGTCGACGCCGGGTGGACGACCGGTGATCAGATTCGCATTGTATGGGACTATGTGTCCAGCAAGAATGCAGACCGCATCACAGTCTGTCCAAGACCCCTTCCGTGAGGAGCATTGTGTCCACCAAGAGCGACGAAGCTGCGAGGCAATCTGGACGAAGTGCCGCCCCACTGGACGACATCGGATACAGAATCCTCGAGACGCTGCGCGATAACGGTCGCATCTCGATCGCCGCACTGGCCGAGACGGTCGGCATCTCGCGGGCCAACGCCTACACGCGCGTCGAGTCGCTCATGCAGGACGGGGTGATCACGGGCTTCAGCGCGAGGGTCGATCAGTCGAAGGCCGGGCTGTCGATCGGCGCGCTCGTCTTCGTCACGGTGCACCCGCAGGCCTGGGCGTCGTTCCGCGAGAGCGTGCTCGAGATGCCCGACATCGAATGGTGCGCGATCACGACCGGCGAGCACGATGCGATGCTGCTGATCCGGGCCGTCGACGTCAGCGGCGTGCACGAGTTCACGACCGGCGTCATCGCGCAGCTGCCCGAGGTGCGCACGGTGGTCAGCGTCGTCGTGCTCGACGAGGTGATCCGCCGGTCGTATCTGCTGCCGAGCGATCTGCCCGAGCGCGATCTGGCGACGCCTCTGGGCATGACGCGGTGGACGCCGGCGACTCCGGGTCGCGACACGCTTCCCCCGCGCTGAGCCCATCCCGCCCCCGCATCCTGAGCGCCCTTCGTCTCGTCGCTGCGCTCCGGTTCCTGAGCGCCCTTCGTCTCGTCGCTGCGCTCCGGTTCCTGAGCGCCCTTCGTCTCGTCGCTGCGCTCCTCGCTCAGGAACCGCGAAGCGAGACGAAGCGCGTCCGACGCGCACACTCCC
>NZ_JBEOUR010000064.1:0-19751 GCF_040302605.1 Microbacterium sp. NPDC097977 | reverse complement strand
CCGGCATCCCCCGATCGGTGGATGCCGGGCTCCGCCGCTCCACGGCTACCGCTCGGCGGCGCCGAAGGCCACGCTGGAGTCATGACAGACAGCGTGATCGAGGTCCGCGACCTCCGCAAGGAGTACGGCGGCCATGCCGCCGTCGACGGCATCAGCTTCGACATCCGCCGCGGTGAGACGTTCGCGCTGCTCGGCCCCAACGGCGCGGGCAAGTCGACGACCATCGAGATCCTCGAGGGATACCGGCACCGCACCTCCGGCGACGTGCGGGTGCTCGGCGTGGATCCGCAACGGGGAGGGCTGGACTGGAAGGCGCGCCTCGGCATCGTCCTGCAGTCCACCGGCGAGGCGGGGTCCTTCACCGTCCGTGAGCTGCTCACCGAGTTCGCGGGCTACTACCCCGCTCCGCGCGAGGTCGACGAGGTGATCGCGGCCGTCGGGCTCGAGCAGAAGCAGCGCACGCGCGCGAGCAGACTCTCGGGCGGGCAGCAGCGACGTCTCGACGTGGCGCTGGGGATCATCGGGCACCCCGAGCTGCTGTTCCTCGACGAGCCGACGACGGGATTCGACCCCGAGGCGCGACGGCAGTTCTGGGGGCTCATCCGAACGCTCAAGGCCGAGGGCACCAGCATCCTGCTCACCACCCACTATCTCGACGAGGCGGCGCAGCTCGGCGACCGCGCCGCCGTCATCGTGGGCGGTCGCATCGCCGCGATCGGAGCCATCGACGAGATCGGCGGCGAGAATGCCCGCACCCCGATGGTCCGCTGGATCGACTCGACCGGCACACGCCGCGAAGAGCGCACATCGTCCCCCGGGGCTCTGGTCGCCGAACTTCAGCGCACGCACGGCGAGCCGGACGCGCTCGAGATCGTCCGACCGACGCTCGAGGACATCTACCTCGATCTCATCCGCCGGCACGATGCCGCAGCCGCATCCCTTTCCGTCACATCCGCATCCGCCACCGCAGAGGAGCCCGCATGACCGCCGTGACCGCACCCACGGGATTCACCGCCGCCCGCACGGTGCGGCTCGGCGTCCGGCGCATCGGCTTCGAGCTGCGCCAGTACTTCCGCGCCGGCGACCAGGTGTTCTTCACCTTCCTCTTCCCCACCGTGATGTACCTGATCTTCGCCACCATCTTCACCGGTGATGTGGGCCAGGGCGCCGACAGCGTCAGCATGGCCACCTACTACCTGCCCGGGCTGGTCGCCGGCGGTATCTTCCTCTCCGGCGTGCAGGGACTGTCGATCGAGATCGCGGTCGAGAAGAGCGATGGCACGCTCAAGCGCCTCGGCAGCACACCGATCTCCCCCGCCACGTACTTCATCGGCAAGATCGGCGAGGTCTTCGTGACCGCGATCCTGCAGATCGCGCTGCTCCTGACCGTCGCGGTGGTGCTCTACGGGGTGCAGCTGCCCGCCGATGCCGAGTCGTGGGGGCGCTTCGCATGGGTCTTCGTGCTCGGCCTGCTCGCGTGCGCGCTTCTCGGGATCGCCCTCTCGTCCGTCCCCCGATCCGGCAAGACGGCATCGGCCGTCGTCATCCCGGTCGTGCTGCTCCTGCAGTTCATCTCGGGCGTGTACATCGCCTTCACCACGCTGCCGGAGTGGCTGCAGAACGTGGCGTCGGTGTTCCCGCTCAAATGGATCGCGCAGGGCATGCGCGCGGCGATCCTGCCGGAGTCCTTCGGAGCGGCGGAGCCGAACGGGAGCTGGGAGCTCGGGCTCGTGGCGATCGCGCTCGCGCTGTGGCTCGTCGTCGGGGTGGTCCTGAGCCGCGCGACGTTCCGCTGGATCCGACGAAACGGATGACGCACGCGACGGCGCCGGGGATCCGCGCGTTCGCAGGGGTGGGAGAGTGGAGGACATGAGCCTCACCATCCGCCGCGAGCGCCTCGGATGGGATCTCGCGGCCACTGCGCTGCTCATCGCGGTCGTCGCGCTCATCTTCGCCGACGGCGAGAGCTTCGCGGGATCCCGCTGGATGCTGATCGGCGTCGCCCTCGCGGTCTACCTGCTCTACGCGCTCGGCGCTCGACCCTACGTCGGCATCCACGAGGGGGTCGACGATCCCTCCCCTCTGGCCTCCGCGCTCTTGCAGATCGCGCTGGTCGCCGTGCTGGCCGCGGGTACCGCGATCGAGCCGAGCATGCTCCTGCTGCAGACGCTCGTGCTGCCGCTCATCTGGATGACGTCGCGCTCGACCACGCAGGCCGTGCTCGTCACCATCGGCAACGGCATCGTCCTCGCACTCGCCTATGCGTACGCCGGCGACTTCTCTGCGGATGCCGTGAGCGCCGGCGTCGTGACCACCGCGCTCTCCGCCGCGTTCAGCCTGGCGCTGGGCCTGTGGATCACCCGCATCGCGCAGTGGGGCGTGCAGCGGCAGACCCTGCTGACCGAGCTCACCGCCGCACAGGCGGGTCTCGAGACCGCCAGCCGGGAGGCCGGGGCGCTCGAGGAGCGTGCCCGCCTCGCCCGCGATGTGCACGACACGATCGCGCAGAGCCTGACGAGCATCGTGATGCTCGCGGAGCGCGCCCGTGTCGACGGCTCGCCCGCGGCGCTCGAGCTGATCGAGGGCGCGGCGCGCGAGGCGCTGCTGGAGGCGAGGACGCTCGTCGCGGTGGCCTCCCCCGCCCCGTCCGCCGATTCTCTGGGAGATGCGCTCCAGCGTCTGGGCGACCGCTTCACCCGCGAGACCGGGGTGCGGGTCGACGTCGCGGTATCGGATGCCGTGCTGGCGCGAGAGATCCAGGTCGTTCTGCTCCGTTGCGCCCAGGAGGGCCTCGCCAACGTGCGCAAGCACTCCGGGGCGGCTTCCGCGCGCGTGAGTCTGACCGTCGGAGACGACGCCGAGCTCACCGTCGGCGACGACGGCCGCGGTCTGGGCGGGGTGACCATCGACGACGACCGAGGATTCGGGCTCGCCGGTATGCGCGACCGGGTCGCCCTCGTCGGCGGCACGCTCACCGTGCAGGACGCCCGCGACGACAGCGGGGGTGCCACGGGCACCCGCCTCGCCGTCCGCATCCCCCTGCATCCGAACGAGGAGACCGCATGATCCGTGTCATCGTCGCCGACGACCATCCCATCGTGCGCTCCGGGATCGTCGGACTCATCGACCTCGATCCCTCCCTCGAGGTGGTCGGACAGGCGGCGAGCGGCACGGAGGCCGTGGAGCTCTCCGCGCGACTGCATCCCGACGTCGTGCTCATGGATCTGCGCATGCCGGGCGGATCCGGCATCGAGGCCACCGCGCGCCTCGCGGCCGAGCAGCCGACCGTGCGCGTGCTCGTGCTGACCACCTACGAGAGCGACGACGACATCATCGGCGCGATCGAGGCGGGCGCCGGCGGCTACCTGCTCAAGGCCGCACCGCACGAGGAGATCCTCGCCGGCATCCGCGCGGTCGCCGAGGGGCACACCGTCCTCGCACCCCGCATCGCCACGACTCTCGTGTCGCGCATGCGCAGAGATCGTCCGAGCAGGCCGCCGTTGAGCCCCCGTGAGCGCGAGGTGCTGCGCCTCGTCGCGGCCGGCCGGAGCAACCCCGAGATCGCCCGCGAACTGTTCATCGGCGAGGCGACCGTGAAGACGCATCTGCTCCACGTCTTCGAGAAGCTCGAGGTCTCGGATCGCACGCGCGCCGTGACCCTCGCCCTGGAACTCGGCCTGCTCTAGACGCCGCACACGCGAAAGGCCCCATCCCGGAGGATGGGGCCTTTCGATCCGACCGCAGTGCGGCCGTGGTGATCAGGCGCGACCGAACTGCGCGACTGCGGGGCAGTCGAACGGGTCAGCTCCGGCGGCGAGGCCGACGCGGTTCAGGTACTGGATGACGATCGCGTAGGACCGGCCGAGGCTCGTCTCCGTGTACGGCACGTCGTTCGCGACGCAGTAGTCACGCACGATCTCGCGAGCCTTCGACAGGTGCGGGCGCGGCATGTTGGGGAAGAGGTGGTGCTCGACCTGGTAGTTCAGGCCGCCCATGAGCCAGGTCGCCCACCATCCGCCGCGGATGTTGCGGGAGGTGCGCACCTGCTTCGAGAAGAAGTCGAGGCGGGCGCTCGGGTCGATGATCGGCATGCCCTTGTGGTTCGGCGCGAACGACGCACCCATGTACACGCCGAAGACGGCGAGCTGCACGCCCATGAAGGCGAACGCCATGCCGAGCGGGAGCATCAGGAACACGGGGACGAGCACGATCGCGAAGCGGAGCGCGATGAGGCCGAGCTCGATCCAGCGGCCCTTGGCCTTCTTGCTCGTGACCAGGTGCTTGACGCCCAGGTAGTGGAGGTTGAGCCCCTCGAGCGTGAGCAGCGGGAAGAACAGCCACCCCTGCTTGCGGGTGATCAGACGGACCAGACCACGGGACTTCGCGGCATCGGTCTCGAGGAACGAGACCGTGTCGACCTCGATGTCGGGGTCCTTGCCCACCTGGTTCGGGTTGCCGTGGTGCTTGGTGTGCTTCGAGTCCCACCAGGAGTAGCTGATGCCGACGACTCCGGCGGCGAGGATGCGGGCGAGACGGAAGTTCGCCGGGCCCGAGGAGAGGATCTGCCGGTGCGCCGCCTCGTGAGCGAGGAAGGCGACCTGCGTGAGGATGATGCCGAGCGCGCCGGCCATCAGGAGCTGGAGCCAGCTGTCACCGAGGAGGATGAAACCCGTCACCACGCCGCCGAGGGCGATGGCGAGGGCGGTCCCGACGAAGATGTAGAACCAGCCTGCGCGTCGCAGCAGTCCGGTTTCTTTGACGACCTGCGACACCTGCTTGTACGCCTGTGCCATCGGGGGGAACTCTGCGTTGCCGGAGTACGTCTGACGTACGGGTCCGAGCTGGCCTGCGGTCTTTTCGACCTGCGAAATGGAGATGTTGCTCTCCTGTCGATTGGAGCCCTTGGGCTGTGAAAGCCCAAGGCAGATCGCCCAACGCTTACCTCAGGCTAGCCCGCACCGCATGCGCCTTGGGGAATACGTCGGCATCCCCGGAATATTCACAGAACCCGGAGGGGAACCGGTCAGGTTCACCCGTTCCAGGCTCAGGCGCGGGCGCGGCGCGGCCGGCGCCGCAGGGCGCGGGGAAGCGACACGGTGAAGCTCCACGGGCGGACTTCGACGGGGATCTGCCCGTCGAGAGCGTCACGCGCATCGCCGAGCGACGCGAACGAGCCGAGGTCGATGCCGCGGTTGTCGCGAGCGAGGTACGCGGTGCCGTCGAACTCGACGAAGCCGGCGAACTCACCGGCGCGGGTCGCGACGTGCACGTCGGTGTCGGCCTGCTTCCAGGTCAAGGGATCGGAGGGCGGAAAGGTGGTCATGGTCATGCTGGTACTCATTGCTGTGCGGCGGGCGCGCGATGTCGCGACCCGCAAGATGTGAGATCGTGGGCGGATGCCGAGCGCATCGATGCGCGTGGTCCGTGATGGCCCTGATCAGTGGCTGCGCGGTGGCCGAGAGGGCGGCCAGAACACACGAAGCTCGTCAAGCATAGCAGAGTCGACATCCGGCCGCGACGGCGCAGTCCTCGGGAGCCGGGCGATGAGGATCGCGACCCCGTGCGAGCAGTGCGATCACCCGGTCGGCGGCGTGCCGCCGCCGCCTGGACCTCCGCCGCCACCGGGCCCGCCGTCGCCGCCGGATGTGGCGGAACCTGCGGTCGGAGTGGTCGTGGTGTCGACGCCGACCACGAGGGTCGTCGCGTAGCCGCGGGTCACATCCCCCGTGATGGTGGGCAGTTGGAGGGCGGCGGAGTCGTCGCCGAAGACGTTGTCTCCGGCGAGGCTCGTCTGCGACAGGTTCCGCGAGGAGCCGTCGTAGCGGGAATCCGCATACACGGCACTGCAGGCGTCTTCCGGCAGCGCCAGCTGCGACGTCGCGATCGCGGAGGTCGAGTCGCTGATCGAATCGACCTCCGGATAGACCTCGAAATGGATGTGCGGCCACCGGCCCGAGTAGCACCCGGGGAAGATCGACGTGAAGGAGACCTTCCCCTCGGCGTCCGCGACCTGCACACCGCGCAGGTAGGTGACGTCCTCCAGGCCGGAGGAGTACATCGAGTACTCCCCCTGGGCGGTGCAGTGCCAGGCGTAGACGGCCACGCCCGCGAACGGCACTCCCCCGTTCGCCAGGTCGAGCACCTGGAACTCGAAGGTGAGCGGGATGCCGTCGGCCGTGGCCGAGCCGTCGATCGAGGTCGTGATGTCCTGGCGCACGATGCCCGACTCCTCGAGCACGTCCGGGCCGTTGGACCCGTCACCCGGGTAGGGGCCGGCGGTCTCGTCGGGGATCTCTCCCGCCGCGGTCGCGGTGCCGGTCGGAGTGTCTCCGTCGGTGCTCGCCGTGGGGTCGCTGCTGCTGGCGCTCGATGTGCCGGTCGCGGCGGGGGCGCAGGCGGCCAGGACGAATGCTCCGATGCCGAGGCCGGCGAGACCGAGCACTCCGCGACGGGTCACGAGGGTGCGGATGTCGAAGGCGGCGCCCTGATCGACGACCTCCTCATCCGCCCGGTCGAGCAGGCGCCCTTCATAGGTGGGGCCCTCAGGGGTCTGGACGGGTTCGGGGATGCGGCTCATGATCGTGCTCCTCTCGAGAGGTTCGGGATGTCGATGTCGATGTCGATGTACCCAGGGTCACGGAGCAGGCGATCAGGAGACCATGCGTCTTCTATGTGAAAGCTATGGACTCTTGTCGACGGGTGGATGCAGCACGAGCACCGCGACGATCGCGACGAGCACCAGCGCGGTGATGGCCACCGGGATCGGCAGGATCGGATCGAGGAGCACGACCAGCGCCCCGAGCGGGACCACGGTGTTGACCAGGCGGTCGGCGTTGGCGCGGATGGCGACGATCCAGATGCCGATGAGGAACACGGCGATCGGGATCGTCACGGTGAAGGATGCCGCGATCTCCGACAGGTGACTCTCGCCGGTGAGGACGTCGAGCTCGACCTCGATCCCCGCGGAGAACGCCGCAGCGGCCCCGAACACGACATAGTGCGTGTATCCGTACCGGAGCGAGCTGGCGAAGCCGGTGATCGCGCGGTGATGCGGCGCCCAGAAGTAGATCCACCACAGCGACGCCGTGACCACCAGCGTCAGCGCGGAGATGGAGATGAGGGGCACGAGGGATTCCAACTCGTGGCTGGCGTCGATGATGGCGTTCGCCGAGGCCAGCAGGCTCTCGCCGAGCACGATCAGCGTGAACAGCCCGTAGCGCTCGGTGATGTGATGCGGATGCCACGGCGTCTGCCTGCGGTACTCGGCGAACACGGGCACGCTGACCTCGATCAGAGCGAACGTCACGAAGGCGATCGGTTGGAGCGTTCCCGACGGGATCAGGAGGAAGAGCACCCAGAGCACCTGCACCGCCGCGATGCCGGCCGCGTAGCGTCTCGTCGCTGCGCGGAGCTCACCCGCGCCGCGGGAGGCACGCAGCCACTGCGCGACCATCGCGATGCGCATCACGATGTAGCCGATCACAGGCATGGTGAAGTCGCCGCGCTCGAACGCAGCAGGGATCCCCGCCGCGAAGACGAGCACACCGCCCATCTGGACGATCGTCGTGAGCCGATAGAGCCAGTCGTCGGTGTCGAACGACGTCGCGAACCAGGTGAAGTTCATCCACGCCCACCACACCGCGAAGAAGACCATCGCGTACGAGGTGATGCCGTGCACGAAATCGCCGTGGCTGAGAGCGTGGTGCAGCTCGGCCGAGGCGATGCTGACGGCGACGACGAAGACGAGATCGAAGAACAGCTCGAGCGAGCTGGCGGTGCGATGCGGCTGCGCAGGGTCGCGGGGCAGCATGCGCTGCAGCCGGAATCGCGGCACGGAGGTGGTGGTCACGCGGTCAGAGTACCGGCGTCATGCGACCCCTCGGAATGACTATCG
Source organism: Microbacterium sp. NPDC097977 (assembly GCF_040302605.1). Taxonomy (NCBI): domain Bacteria; kingdom Bacillati; phylum Actinomycetota; class Actinomycetes; order Micrococcales; family Microbacteriaceae; genus Microbacterium; species Microbacterium sp. NPDC097977. The sequence continues at coordinate 11,857 of NZ_JBEOUR010000064.1, read as the reverse complement.
GAATCTTCGTTCGTCCACTCGCCGGAATTACCTTCCGTTGAACGGAAGGTTCCGCTACAGTGAACGATGTCTGCAGTTCCTGCTGCCAGAACCACCGTGTGGGACGGTGTGGGCAACCCGTGATGTGGGATCACGAGTGCAGCAGGACCCGAGGGGTCGGGTATGCGGACGATGCCATGGACGTGGGGTCCGTGGTCTGGGGAAAATCTGGGGATGACATGGCGCACTGGGGAATTCTGCGTACATTCGTGACGCGCGAGGCACGAGCATGACCTCCGTCGAGGATGCGCTGAGCATCACTCGCACGGGTTCGGTCTTCACACCGGTCGCGGCACCGCGGGCGACGAAGTCGATCATGCAGACCGTCGTCACGCCACGCGTGTCGGCCACGCTGGAGCGACGTCGACAGTGGGAGCGCCGGTACCGGCTGCGACTGCGCATCACGGATGCGAGCGTCATCCTGGTCGCCATGGGAGCCACCGCGGCCGTGCAGCTGCTGACCGGCGTCGTGGGGGAAGAGGCCCTGCGCAACGGTCTGCTGCTGTCGCTGGCGTGGTTCGTCACGCTGTCCGCACTGGGCACCAGAGCGGGCACGATCCTCGGATCGGGTGCGACCGAGTACCGTCGTGTCGCGCACGCCGCAGGCCTGGCCTTCGGCATCATCGCGATCCTCGGCGTCCTCCTGGAGTGGGAAGGACTGCAGCCGCTGTTCTTCGTCGCCCTCCCGGTGGGCACGCTGGGACTGCTGTTCGGACGGTGGAGCTGGCGTCGCTGGCTGCAGCACCGCCGTCTGCGCGGCGAGTACGCGTCGAGGACTCTGGTCGTCGGCGCGACGGACGATGTCGAGTACGTGATCAACTCTCTCCAGAAGGGTGGAGAGAACGGGTACAACGTCGTGGGGACGACGCTGTTCGATCGCGAAGCCGGCACGTTGACGCTCGGGGAGAGCACCTACCCGAGCGTGGGCAACCTGAACACCGTCGCTGGGGCGGCGGTGGAACTCGGGGCGGACACCATCATCGTGGCGAGCCGCCCCGAGGGGGACCCCGAATTCGTCAAGCACCTGAGCTGGCAGCTCGAGGGCACCGCTGCGGAGCTCGTGCTCTCCAGCCGCCTGACCGACGTCGCGGGACCGCGTGTCTCGCTGCGTCAGGTCGACGGACTGCCGCTCATCCAGGTGAAGATCCCGACGTACGAGGGTGGCGTGCACGTGCTCAAGCGTGCGCTCGACATCATCGTCGCCGCTGTCGCGCTGATCCCGATCGCGTTGATCACTCCGGTGCTCGCCGTGCTCGTGAAGCTCGACTCGCCGGGTCCCCTGTTCTTCTCGCAGGAGCGCGTGGGGCGCGACGGCCGGACGTTCAGGATCATGAAGTTCCGCTCGATGAAGACCGACGCCGAGCAGCAGCTCACTGCGCTGAAGGAGCAGAACCAGGGCGCCGGGCTGCTGTTCAAGATGAAGGACGACCCTCGCGTGACCCGCGTCGGCCGGATCCTGCGCAAGCTGTCGCTCGACGAGCTGCCGCAGTTCTGGAACGTCCTCATCGGAGACATGAGCGTCGTCGGCCCGCGGCCTCCGCTGCCTTCGGAGGTCACCTCGTACGACGGCACCGTCTTCCGCCGCCTGTACATCAAGCCGGGCATCACCGGACTGTGGCAGGTCTCCGGCCGCAGCGACCTGTCGTGGGATGAGAGCGTCCGTCTCGACCTGCGCTACGTCGAGAACTGGTCGGTCATGAACGACCTCCAGATCATGTGGCGCACGGCCAAGGTCATGGTGCAGCCCAGCGGGGCATACTAGTCACAGAATGCTGTGGGTCCGATCCGCCGGGGAGGCGGAGGAGACCGCGACGCAGCGAATGGATGCGCGAGCATCCGCAATGAGGGGAAAATCAACGTGCCATCAACCGTGCGGATCCTGGGCACCCACGGCGTGCCCGCCGCCTACGGCGGATTCGAGACCGCGGCCGAGAACGTCGGCCTCTACCTGCGCGATCAGGGCTGGAACGTCATCGTCTACTGTCAGATCCCCGGCGAGGGACCGACGACCGTCGACGACTGGAACGGCCTGCAGCGGGTGCTGATCCATGAGCCCCGGGAGGGCTGGAAGGGCACGTCCGCCTTCGACCTCACCTCGATCCGCCACGCGATGCGCGAGCACGTCGACGGCGACGTCTGGCTCACCTTCGGCTACAACACCGGCGTGTTCGACATCGTGCCGCGGCTCCGCCGCATCCCGAACGTCATCAACATGGACGGCATGGAGTGGACGCGAAAGCGCTGGGGGATCCTCAAGCAGGGCATCCTGCTCGCCAATGAGCGCCTCGCCGGCCTCGTCGGCGACGTGCTGATCGCCGACCATCCCGTCATCGCGACCTATCTGCGCCGTCACTTCGGCCGCCGCCGCGTGCAGACGATCACCTACGGCGCCCATGAGGTCGTCGATGCACCGACCGCCGCCGTCGAGGAACTGGGCCTGACCCCCGACCGGTACGGGATGGTCGTGTGCAGGCCGATCCCCGAGAACTCGGTGCTCGAGATCGTCCAGGCATGGTCCTCCGCACGACGCGGCATGCCGCTGGTGATCGTCGGGCCGTACGGCGATGACGACCCGTACCACGTGGCCGTGCGCGAAGCCGCCTCCGACGAGGTGCTGTTCCCCGGGGCGATCTTCGACGCCGAGCGCCTGCAGTCGCTGCGTTTCCACTCCGCCCTGTACCTGCACGGGCACACGGTCGGCGGCACGAATCCCTCGCTCGTCGAGGCGATGGCCGCCGGGAACGCCGTGGTCGCTCACGACAACCCGTACAACACCTGGGTCGCCGGCGAGGGCAACGCCTACTTCCGCGGAGCCGACGATCTCGCCGGCCTGCTCGACGAGCTGCTCTCCGACGAGGACAGACGACGTCGCATGGGAGCCGCGAGCCGCGCTCGGTTCCGCGCCGAATTCACCTGGGCCAAGATCGGCTCGGAGTACGAGCATTCACTCCGCACCGCGCTCGCGCGGCACGGACACGCACAGCAGCAGACAGGGGTACACGCATGATCGATGTCGCAGTGGTCGGACTCGGGAAGATGGGGTTGTCTCATCTGTCGATGATCAAGGCGCACCCCGACGTGAATCTGGTGGGGGTGTGCGACGCGACGGGATACCTGCTCGACATCCTGGCGAAGTACACCGGGGTGAAGACCTACAAGGATCTCGACAAGATGCTCGACGAGGCGCGCCCGCAGGCCGTCATCATCGCGACCCCGACGCACCTGCACGCCGGGATGATCCGCAACGCGCTGCAGCGCGGCATCCACGTGTTCTGCGAGAAGCCGCTCGTGATCGATCCCGCCGACAGCATCGAGCTCTCCGCCCTCGCCGAGCAGAAGGGCCTGGTCACCCAGGTCGGGTACCACAACCGCTTCGTCGGGGCGTTCATGGAGGTCAAGCGTCTGCTCGACCTCGACGCGATCGGAACCGTGAACACGGCACTCGCCGAGGCCTACGGCCCCGTCGTCCTCAAGCCGGCCGGGCGCACCTGGCGCAGCGAGCGGGCGACGGGCGGCGGCTGCCTCTACGACTATGCCGCGCACCCCCTCAACCTGCTCACCTGGTACCTCGGGACACCGCAGTCGGTCAGCGGAAGCCAGCTCACCAGCATCTTCTCGGCTCAGATCGACGACGCGGTCGCGAGCACACTGCACTACGCCGACGGCACCGCGCAGATCATCTCGAACTGGTCCGACGAGTCGCAGCGCAAGATGACGACCAAGATCACGCTGTGGGGCGCGAACGGGCGCATCTACGCCGACCGCCAGGAGATCCACGTCTACCTGCGCGACACCGCCACGATCCCCGAGGGATACCGGGCCGGCTGGAACGTCCGGTACACCACCGACCTCACCGAGGCCCCGTGGTTCTACCTGCGCGGCGAGGAGTACAGCGCGCAGCTGGACGCCTTCGTGCAGCGCGCTCAGGCCGGCTCGTCTGCCGGCACCAACGACTTCGCCTCCGCGGCGGTCACCGACCGGGTGATCTCCATGATCAGCGAGGACGCGGTGCGCGAGGACTCGCGGCTCACCGCCGAGGCAGCATCCGATCTCGCCGTCCAGGCGGCACCGAAGGGGCGCATCGCGGCAGCACTGACCGCCCTGCGCGGAGGGAAATGACCATGACGACATCCACCCGCACCATGGACCGACTGCTGTTCGGAGACAACCAGTTCTTCGGCGTGAACCACATGTCCGAAGAGAAGGCGCGCGCCCAGCAGATGCGCTTCCAGGACACCGACGCGATCATGAGCGTGCTCGACGCGGCGTACGACGAGGGCGTGCACACCTTCATGTGCACGACCCACGACCGGATCGCCGAGGTCACCGACCACGTCCGCACCCAGCCGGAGCGCTACGCGGACATGACGTTCTTCCCGTGCATGCCCTACGCGCACAAATACGCGAATGCGGTGACGGAGGACGGCTTCCTCGGCGCCATCCGCAAGTTCCTCCCCGAGGAGGGACTGCTCGACAGCATCGCCCGTGGCACCTCCTCGCTCGCCCGCAAGGACATCGAGGGCATCACGACGCTGCTGATCGACGCCGAGATGAAGATGTTCGAGGGCCTGTCGACACCCGTCATCTGGCTGCAGAACGTCGTCGTCGACCTGCTCTCCGGACTCGGCTTCACCGACGCCTTCCGGATCTTCGCCGACCATGTACGCAAGCGCTACAACGCGGAGCCCGGTTTCATCACGATGAATCTGCCCCGCCTGCTCGACGACCTCGACAAGGCCGGCGTCGAGAACCCGATCGTGTGCTCGAACATCAACAAGCTCGGGTTCCGCATGTCCGGCGGCGTCGACGCCTACCGTGACGCGATGGAGAAGCGCCCGTTCCGCGCGGTCGCGATGTCGGTGTACGCGAGCGGTGCGATCCCGCCGCGCGAGGCCATCGAATGGGTGACCTCGCTGCCGAACCTCGAATCGATCGTGTTCGGCGCCTCCAGCCGCGCGAACATCGCCTCCACGGTGAGCCTGGTCGAGGAGTTCTGGCCGCAGGCGGGCGCACGGGCGTGACGCGCGACAGGCGCACGGTACTCCTCGCCAACCCCGGCGCCGACCTCTACGGCTCGGACCGGATGGCGGTGGAGACCGTGCGCGGGCTCGTCCAGCACGGTCGACGCGTCGTGGTCACGGTGCCCGGCCCCGGTCCCCTCGTCGCCCTGCTGGAGGCGGCGGGCGCCGAGGTCGTCGAGTGTCCGACGCCGATCATCCGCAAAGGGCTGCTGAGTCCGCGGGGGCTCCTGACTCTCGTCGGCGAGACTGTGCGGTCGATCCTGCCGAGCCTTCGGGTGCTGCGGGAGTCCGATGCGGGGACGGTCATCGTCAACACGATCACCCCTCCCCTGTGGTTGGCGCTGAGCCGCCTCGGCGGTCGTTACACCATCTGCCATGTGCACGAGGGCGAGGCCTCGGTCACCGGGCCGCTGCGTCGGGCGCTGTACGTGCCGCTCGTCTTCGCCAACCGGGTCCTGATCAACAGCAGGTTCAGCCTCGACGTGCTCGAGGACGCCGCACCCTGGCTGGCTGCGCGCACGCACATCATCTACAACGCCGTCAGCGGCCCCGAGACGGTGGTCCCCGCTCGCGCTCACCTCGACGGACCGGTCCGGCTGCTCTACGTCGGTCGACTCTCGCATCGCAAGGGACCGCACGTCGCGGTCGAGGCCCTGAGTGAGCTCACCCGCCGGGGCATCGATGCCCATCTGTCGCTCCTCGGCGCGGTCTTCCCCGGCAACGAGGCATACGCCGACGAGCTGCAGGCGCTCATCGAACGCCACGGGCTGCGGGATCGGGTCGACAGCCTCGGGTTCAAGGCGTCGGTATGGGATGACATCGCGCAGAGCGACATCGTCCTCATCCCGTCCACGGTCGACGAGCCCTTCGGCAACACCGCGGTGGAGGCGGCCCTCGCCGGAAGACCGGCGATCGTCAGCGACGTCGGCGGCCTTCCCGAGGCGAGCGGCCGCTCCCGCAGCAGCATCCTCGTTCCGCCGAGCGATGCCGGAGCGCTCGCAGACGCCGTGGCCCGGATCTCCGACGGGTGGGACGAGTACCGCGAGAAGGCCGCATCGGATGCGGTCACGGTCGCCGAGGCGTTCTCCTCCGAGAGGTACTCGCGGGAGATCGCGGCCGCGGCCTCCCGCCGCCGCGAGGAGAGCGTCGCGATCTAGAGATTCCCGTAGCGCTCGCGAGAGCGACACGCTATGATCACCTCATTGGGGAGTGCGCCATAGGGGTATGGTGTCACGCGGTCTGGTCGGTCTCGGCCTGACGCAGCTCCCCGCTGGGGAAACTGGGGAATGACAATCGTGGGGATTGTTCGAGCATGCGCGCCCATCGTGGCGCTGGCACTGTGCGTGGGTCTCGTGGCCTGTTCGGCCGAGGCGGCGACGGATCCGTCCGAAGCGACGAAGCCGGCGGCGACGTCGTCGGCGTCGCCTGACGCCTCTCCGACCGCGGGCACCGCACCGACGCCGAACGCGGGATCGACCGATCCCGATCAGCCGGTCGTCAAGGTCGAGCGCGCAGGTCAGTCGGAGGCGCCGTCGGTGACGGCGGACCCCGCAGACACCGACGAGCCCGTCGAATACGGCGACGACGTGAGCGTCCGCATCGATGACGTCTCGTTCGCCGCCGAGACGTCGCAGGGGCCCGGCAGCTTTCCCGGCCGCGAATACGCGCGTCTGACGCTGTCGATCGAGAACGGCTCCTCCGACCCGATCGACCTGGGCACCTCGGTGCTCACCGTGCTCGACGCGAGCGGCGCCGCCGCGGTCCGCGTCTACGCCGCCGAGGCCGACACGGTCGACTTCGCCGGCGCCCTCGCCCCCGGCGACACCGCCACCGCGAGCTATGCGTTCGCCATACCCGCCGATGCCCGTGACGAGGTCACCGTCGTCGTCGACTTCGACGGCGAGCACACCTCCGCCGTCTTCCGCGGAGGGCTGGACTGACATGCGCACCGCCCGCACTCCCGACACCGCCCGTCCCGCACGACACTCGACACGAGGAACCTCCATGACACGCACCACCCGCGGGACGAACCGTCTGCGCCGTGTGCTCGCCACGATCGCCACGGCGGCGACCGCACTGGCCACCATCGCCTTCGTCGCTCTGCCCGCCGACTCGGCGAGCGCCGATACGCCCGGCCAGCCGGAGACGGTCACGGCCGACGTGCTGCCCACCTGGCAGATCAACGGAGTCGTGTGGAGCCAGGCCGTCGTCGGCAACACCGTCTACGTCACCGGCAGCTTCACGAAGGCCCGCCCGCCGGGGGTCCCGGTCGGCGGCACGGGTGAGATCGATGCGAACAACGTGTTCGCGTTCGACATCACCACGGGCAACCCGGTGCCGAACTTCAGCCACTCGTTCGACGGACAGGGTCTCGTGGTCCGCGCGACCCCCGACGGCAAGACCGTCTACTTCGGTGGAGACTTCACCACGGTCGACGGACAGGCTCGGGCCCACGTCGCCTCGTTCGACGTCGCCACCGGCGCGATGCTCGACTGGGCACCGCGCGCCGACGGACAGGTCCGCGGGTTCGCCTTCGCCGGCGACACGGTCTACGTGGGCGGGAACTTCCGCTCCAGCGGCGGCCAGCCGCGCAGCGAACTGGCGGCATGGAACTCGACGACGAAGTCGCTCACCGCCTGGGCGCCCTCCGCTGCCGGCGACGGCTTCGTGTGGGACATGCTCACGAGCCCCGATTCCTCCCGCGTGATCATCAGCGGATCCTTCACCACGCTCAACGACGCGAGCGCGTACGGCATGGCCTCGATCGATGCCGCGACCGGAGCGACACTCCCCTGGGCCGCCACCGACCGCATCAAGTCCGCCGGCCTGAACGGTGCGATCTCGAGCCTCACCACCGACGGCACCCAGGTGTACGGCACCGGCTACGCGTTCGGCGCCGGTGCGTCGTTCGAGGGCACGTTCGCCGCCGATCCGTACTCGGGTCAGATCACCTGGCTCAACGACTGCCTCGGCGACACCTACGCGAGCTTCCCGCAGGGCGGGGTGCTGTACTCGGTCTCGCACAAGCACGACTGCAGCGTCGTCGGTGGATTCGGCGACACGAACCCGCGGTCGCGCTGGCAGAAGGCGCTCGCGGAGAGCACGACGCCCACCGGCGTGATCACGCAGAAGGACGCGTACGGCTGGGACTTCACGGGCCTGCCCTACACCGAGCAGCTGAACTGGTACCCGGACCTCGAGTTCGGCACGTACACCAGTTCCCGTCAGGCCGCGTGGTCGGTCACCGGCAACGCGAACTACGTCGTCCTCGGAGGCGAGTTCCCGAAGGTGAACAATGTGGCCCAGCAGGGTCTGGTGCGCTTCGGCAAGGCGAACGTCTCCCCGCACGCGGTCGGGCCCGTCTACAACGCCGGACTCACCCCCTCGCCGTACTCGAACGAGTCGGGCGTCGTGCGCGTTCCCTTCAACAGCGCGTGGGATCGCGACAACGCGACGATCACGTACGACGTGTTCCGCAGCCCCTCGGTCAAGATCGCCACGGTCACCCGCACCGACGGTCGGTTCTGGAACCTCCCGAACATCAGCATCACCGACAGCGGACAGACGCCGGGCGCGCAGGTGCGTTACCAGGTCAGGGCGAAGGATGCCGACGGCAACGTGCAGTGGAGCGCCTGGTCGCCCTACGTGACCGTGTCCGGCATACCCACCTCGGCCTACCGCGCTGCGGTCCGCTCGAGCGGGGCCGACCACTACTGGCGCCTCGACGAGGCGACCGGGACTCGCCTCTCCGACGACGTCGGCGACGCACCGGGCACCGCCAGCGGGCTGACCCTCGGAACGGGCGGCGCCCTGCAGAACGAGAGCACCGCTGCGATCACCTCCGCGGGCGGGAGCTCCCCGAAGATGACCACGCAGGATGTCAGCGCCGCGCCCGCGGCGGTCACCGTCGAGGCCTGGGTCAAGACGACCAACACCCGCGGCGGACGCATCGTCGGATTCGGCGACTCCGCGACGGGCACCTCGACATCGGGGAACACCGACCGCGTGCTCTACCTCGACACGTCGGGGCGCGCGAACTTCGCGATCAACGACGGTTCGTACCGCACGGTCCTCAGCCGCTCCGCGGTCAACGACGGCAACTGGCACCACCTCGTCGGCACGGTCGACAGTCAGGGCATGCAGCTGTTCGTCGACGGCAAGCGGGTCGACCGCGACCAGGCGCGCACGTCGCCGAAGATCTACAACGGCTTCTGGCGCATCGGCGCCGACCAGACGAACGGCTTCGCCAACAAGCCGACCAACGCCGGTCTCGCAGGTTCGATCGACGACGTCGCGGTCTACCCGACCGCGCTGAGCCCGGCGGACATCCGGTCGCACTACCTCTCCAGCGGGCGTTCCGCGGCCTGGAGCGCGGCGCCGACCGATGCGTACGGCGCTGCGGTGTCGACCGACAAGCCCGACGTGTACTGGCGTCTCAACGAGACCGCGGCGGGCACGATCGCCGACTCCGCGGCGGGCGGCTCCACCGGCAATCTCGGCGGCACGGTGACCCGTGGCCAGACGTCGGCGATCGGCACCGGTACCGCGACGACCTTCAACGGATCGAACGCTCTCGTGGTCGCCCAGGAGAGCTGGAACGCTCCGACGACGTACAGTGCCGAGCTGTGGTTCAAGACGACGACGACCAGGGGCGGCACACTGATCGGCTTCGGCAACACGTCGAGCGGTCTGAGCACGCAGTACGATCGGCACGTCATCATGCAGAACGACGGCAAGATCCAGTTCGGCAGCGGCCAGCCGCAGACCACGCTGCTCACGCCGACGGCGTACAACGACGGCCAGTGGCACCACGTGGTCGCCACGCAGGGCGCTTCCGGCATGAAGCTGTGGCTCGACACGCAGCTCGTAGGCAGCAACTCGATGGCCGCGTCCGAGAACTACCGCGGCTACTGGCGGATCGGGGGCGACAAGACCTGGGGCAGCACGTCCAGCAACTACATCGCCGCGACGCTCGACGAGGTCGCCGTGTATCCCACGGCGCTCTCCGAGCAGAGCATCCGCGATCACTTCGCCGCAAGCGGTCGCACGGTCCCCGGTCGGGCACCCGTCGCGGCCTTCACCTCCGCGGCGAACAAGCTGAAGCTCGACGTCGACGCGAGCACCTCGACGGACGCCGACGGCGGCCCCCTCACCTATGCGTGGAACTTCGGCGACGGCGTGCTCGCGACGGGCGCCACGGCCTCGCACACCTACAGCACGGGCGGTACCTACACGGTCACTCTCAAGGTCACCGACAGCACGTCGCTGGTCAACGTGGTGTCGCGATCGGTGACGGTGGTGCCGAACCAGGCTCCGACAGCGGCCGTCAGCGCGACGGCGGCTCATCTGGACGTCGCCTTCGACGGCTCGGCCTCGGCCGACGCCGACGGGACGATCGCGAGCTACGCCTGGGACTTCGGCGACGGAGCCACGGGCACGGGGGCGACCGCATCGCACACGTATGCCACGGCGGGCGAGTTCACGGTGACCCTGACGGTGACCGACGACAACGGCACGACCGCGAGCACGACCCGCGCGGTCACGACCACGCTGGCTCCGAACCAGGACCCGACGGCGGCCTTCACGACCTCGACGGACCTTCTCGCGATCAGCACCGACGCCACCACCTCCACCGATCCCGACGGCACCATCCAGTCGTACGCGTGGACCTTCGGCGACGGCGCGACCGGCACGGGGGTCACGGCCGCTCACACGTACGCGGGGGCGGGCACGTACGCCGTGACGCTCACCGTGACGGACAACCGCGGCGGCACCTCCACGCTCACGCACGACGTCACCGTGGCTCCGAACCAGGCGCCGACCGCGGCCTTCACGACGGCGGCGACCAACCTCGCGCTGAGCGTGAACGCCGGCGGATCCGCCGACCCCGACGGGGCGATCGCCTCGTACGCCTGGGACTTCGGCGACGGCAGCACGGGTACGGGCGCCACGGCGACCCGCACCTACACGGCCGGTGGCACCTACACCGTCACGTTGACGGTCACGGACGACCGGGGCGCGACGGCCACCTCGACGAAGACGGTCACGGTCACCGCAGCTCCGCAGGTGTGGGCGCAGGACGCCTTCACCCGCACCGGGACCAACGGGTGGGGCACGGCGACGACCACGGGTGGCGCCTGGACGACGTTCCCGAACACCTCGACGGCACTGAGCAAGTTCGCGGTCAACGGCACCGGCGGGACCGTCTCGCTCTCGGCGGGGAACAACTACACCGCATCGTTGGCGGGCTCGACGGCGTCGACGAACACCGAGGAACGGTTCACGCTCGCGTTCTCCCAGCCCTCGACCGGCGGAGGATTCTACTTCTCGGCGATCGCACGTCAGATCGACAGCGCGAACGACTACCGAGCGAAGGTGCGTGTCGCCTCCAACGGCGTCGTGACGCTGTGGCTGACGAAGACCATCGGCGGCACCGAGACTATCCTCACGACGACCACGGTCAGCGGACTCTCCGTCACGGCCGCGGACCAGCTGAGCGTGAGGTTCCAGGCGACCGGGACCAACCCGACCACGCTGAAGGCGAAGATCTGGCGCACGTCCGCCACGGAACCCGCGGCATGGACGGCCACGACGACGGATGCCACCGCCGCCCTCCAGGCCCCCGGGCACGTGGGCGTGAACAGCTACCTGTCATCGAGCGCCACGGCGGTGCCCGTGGTGTACACGTACGACGACTTCTGGGCCGGCCCCGCGCAGTAGGCGCGGTCCGGGACGACGCGTGAGGGGCCGGGGTGCATATGCACCCCGGCCCCTCACGTCATCCCGTGCGGGCGCGG